>DSDX01000103.1 GCA_011048485.1 Candidatus Aminicenantota bacterium
GCCAAGATGCTCGAGGGCGAGGTCGACCGGCTCATCCGCATGGAGGAGATCCTGGGCCGGCGGGTCATCGGCCAGGAGACGGCCATCCAGGCCGTCGCGGCCACGGTGCGCCGGTCGCGGCCCGGCCTCCTGGATGCCGGGCGGCCCATCGGCTCGTTCATCTTCCTCGGGCCCACGGGCGTGGGCAAGACCGAGCTGGCCCGGGCCCTGGCCGAGTTCATGTTCGACGACGAGAAGGCCATGGTCCGGCTGGACATGTCCGAGTACATGGAGAAGCACACCGTCAGCCGCCTCATCGGCGCGCCGCCGGGATATGTCGGCTACGAGGAGGGCGGCCAGCTGACCGAGGCCATCAAGCGCCGCCCCTATTCGATCATCCTCCTCGACGAGATCGAGAAGGCCCACGCCGACGTCTTCAACGTCCTGCTCCAGATCCTCGAGGACGGGCGTCTGACCGACGGCCAGGGCCGGACGGTCGATTTCAAGAACACGCTGATCATCATGACCTCGAACCTCGGCAGCCAGGTCATCAAGGAGCTCAGCGGCGATTACGAGGCCATGGAGAAGGAGGTCCGCAAGGTCCTCGAGGTCCACTTCAAGCCCGAGTTCCTCAACCGCGTCGACGAGGTCATCATCTTCAGGCCGCTCGGGAAGGAGGCCATCCTCGCCATCGTCGGGCTCCAGCTCGATCTCCTGGCCAAGAGGCTGGCGGACCGCAAGATCGGGCTCGAGGTCGCGAAGGAGGCCAAGGAGCTCCTGGCCGAGCGCGGCTTCGATCCCGTCTACGGCGCCCGGCCGCTCAAGCGGACGATCCAGCGGGACCTCCAGAACCCCCTGGCCATGAAGATCCTGGCCGGGGAGTACGGGGAGGGCGACACCGCCGTCGTCGGCGTCGACAAGGCCGGGGAGATCGCGTTCAGGAAGAAGTAGGTCCTTCGGTGGGCCCCCCTTCCAGCACGGGGGCCTTGGAGCGACACCCGCCGCCGCTTCACGATGAGCCGCCCGGAGATGGGAGTTCAGGCCTTATTTCGACATAATAGAGAGAACGTATTCCATTTCGGAGATAGCAGTCATGTCCAAGAGAACATCGGTCCTGGCTCTTACGGCACTTCTGGCCTTGACATCCTTCGCCTCGGCCAACGGGCTCAACCTCAACGGCCTGGGGACGCGGGCCCAGTCCATGGGCGGGGCCTTCGTCGGCGTCGCCGACGACTTCAGCGCCGTTTTTTGGAACCCGGCCGGCGCGGCCGCGTTCCGGCAGACGACTTTCGGCTTCTGCGCCGTCGACCTCATCCCCAAGGCGACTTATCGTTTCGAGTACGAGATCAGCATCCCCGAGATCAATCCCCTTATAGACGCCACGACCCAGGTCTCCCATTATCTCGGCTTCCTGGGGGCCTATTACAAGCCCATCGGCCCGAAGATCGTCGTCGGTTTGGGCATCGGCACGCCGTCGGGTTTCGGGACCCTGTGGGACGGCGACGACTTCTTAGACCTCACGGGCGGCACGCCCTTCGACCGGTCGAGCAAGGTCGGGCTCTTCTCCATCTCACCGCTCGTCGCGGTGAGCGTCAACGAGTGGCTGTCCGTCGGCGCGACCCTCAACATCAACCACGGGATCTTCAGCCTCAAGAGGCCGGGGGGAAACGCCTCCATCGAGCCCGGGCAGATGGTCGATCTCGGTCAATACGAAGAGAACATGAACGGCTGGGGGTTCGGGGCCACGTTCGGGATCATGGCCAGGCCTATCGAGGCGCTCAGCGTGGGCCTGACCGTCCGGACGCCGTCGACCATCTCCTTCGAGGGCTTGGCCCGCTTATCCTATCTTCCCCTCCACGACCTCCCCGGGACATCCGATCTCGAGCGCAAGATCACGTGGCCGCTCTGGATCGCGGGCGGCGTGTCGTTCCGCCCAGTCGATCGCCTTCTCCTGAGCGCCGACGTCCATTGGACCCAGTGGTCCAAGATCGACCGTCTCACGACCGACTACCTCGATCCGTTCTGGGCGGATCTCTTCACGACGGGCGGCATCGACAGTTCCTCGATGCGCCTTTCCTGGGAAAACGCGCTCCAGGTCCGTTTCGGCGCGGAGTATGCGCTGAACCCGACGATGTCGATCAGGGCCGGCTACACCCGCGATCCGGCCCCCGGCCCCGATTCGACTCTCAATGTCCTCCTGCCGACCTTCACTTTCAATGCGTTCTCCGCCGGCGTCGGCAAGACGATCGGGAATCTCCAGTTGGACTTCGGGTTGGAATATCTGGCCGGCCAAGAGAGGACGCCGATGCCTGATTTTTGGTTGGACATCTTGCAGGGCTTCGGCACCTACGATATGAACATCGTCGTCCCGTCCATCTCGATCCAGTACAGGTTCTGATCGGCCCGACGGCCGAAGCGCCGAAGAGTCTTAAGCGGGACCGTCGAGGGTCCGGGTCGCGGGGATTTCTTTGATCTCGATCTCAGACCGCAGCACGACCCGCGCGCTTCCAGGGGGGAAAAGGAAAAATGGCTAGGGACGGAATTGAACCGCCGACGCAAGGATTTTCAGTCCTTCGCTCTACCAACTGAGCTACCTAGCCATCGACTCTCCGGCGACCGCCGGAAAGCGCGATTAGTATAGCCAGTCGGCCCCCTAAAGTCAATATTTCGCCCCCTTCCATCGATGGCTAACAGGGTGTTTTGAGAGGGGATGCGGCCGATGGGGAGGAGAGCGAGGGACTTCGGCTGGGGCTTGCGATCAGGCCTGCACGGACTGAGGTGAGTACGGCCTGATCTTCTTCAAGTCCTTCTCCATCTCCCGCTTCTTCTGCTCCAGGTCATAGTGGGCCTGGAGGTTGAGCCAGAACTCCGGCGAGTTGCCGAAGAAGCGCGCCAAGCGAAGCGCGGTCGCCGCCGTGATGCTGCGCTTGCCCCGGATGATCTCGCTGATCCTCGTTTGGTCGATGTTCGCCCCCTTCGAAAGCCGATAAGCCGAGATGCCCATAGGCTTGAGGAAATCCTCGGAGAGGATCTCTCCGGGGTGGATATTCGGGATCCTGTTCATCGTCCGCTCCTTTTAGTCATGATAGTCCGTGATCTCGACGTTGGCCGCGTTACCGCTCCGCCATTCGAAACAGATCCTCCATTGGTCGTTGATCGAGATGCTCCACTGGCCTTTGCGGTCGCCCGACAAAGCATGAAGCCGGTTCCCCGGCGGGACCCTGAGGTCTTCGAGGCTGATGGCCGCATGGAGGACGAGGAGCCTGCGTTTGGCCGTGCGCAGGATGTCGGGCGGGAACCGTCTGGAAACCTCTCCTTCCCATATCCTCTCGGTCTCCTTGTCCCTGAACGACACGATCACCCGACTATGCTATTACAACAGAATAGTATTGTCAAGCAATATTACGGCGGGTACGGAATGGCGCGGACTTTGGATTGAGCAGGGTCTACAGCGGCGCTCGAGCTTCGCGGGATCCTGAGGGCGATACGAAAGAGGTCTAATTCGCTGCCGTGAAGAGGCTGGGGGGTTCAGAGCCCGACGAGTCGGCACTTCCTGATCACGATGAGACCGTCGCTGGTTTCCTCCTTAAAATAGGCGCACCCCCCAGCGATCGTCATGCGGACTCTGGCCGGCTTGCCATCCACGTTCTTAATCAAGGATTGTAGATAGAAGTTGTCAATATATCTCCCCTCAGCGTCAAAGACATCGAAGAGGATGCCTTTCTCATCTGTGACGGTCCATGTTTGGACCCAGAGCCGGCCATCCACGATGTGAAGAGCGTAGATGTCCGGCCAGAAATCAGGGGCAACGGGGCCGCTTCCGCGGGAGGAGGAGATCCCGCCGGTTCCGGTCCTTTTCTGCCGCGCATACGGCCGCCGGAAACGAAGGACAACCGCCTTCTTGTCCCTGACGAAATTCTCGATCAGATATCCGGGTGAAGAGTTCAGGAAGAGGGAGTTGCCATTGAGAGCGACAACTTGAAGCTGATTCCAGCTCGTCCAGCTGATCGTCCCCCCCGCTTCGACTTCCAAAAAGGCGGAGATCGAAAAGGACCCAATCCTCTCTTGGGAAGTGCCGTCCGGGGTGATCGCGACGATATCCCAGGGCACGTCGATAAGCCCTGTTCCGCCCGACGGATCAGGCCGGCCTGGCCCAGAGAGCAACAGGTTCGCGGAATCAGCCCAGATAAATCTCCCGGCAGGGGTGCCGCCGCGGAGCGGGAGTTCCTTAATAAGGTTCCCTTCAAAGTCGAAAATGAGGATCTTCGCCGGATTGCCTCTGAGGTATAACCGGTCTGGGGATACCCAAGTGTCGGTCAGAGACGTCAATTCCCCAGGACCTTGGCCTTTTTCAAAGAGATTCCGGACGAAGCGGCCTTTGGGATCGAACAGGAGGGCCTGCTCTTGGCCGTCCCTGAAGAAAATGTCGCCTCTCGGCGAAACGCGAATTGAGCTGGGGTTCTTGAAGAAGTACCCCTCTCCCGTATCCTCTATCCGCAATTCTTCTTTCAGGGTGACGATCCGGCCGGCGTTCGCCGCCATCGGCGTGGCCGGATTCTCGACGATCTGGCCGAATCCTAAAGCACACTCCGAGAGCAAGCCCATGAGAGTGATCAGGCTGGTCCCAAGCCCTTTCTTCATTAGCAGCCCCTTCGCGATGGAACGGCCATGAGGTCATGATAGGTCCAGCGGGCAACCGAATCAACTCTCTTAAAAGGAAGAAAATGCGCCTTGACCAAATCTTGACCAAACCAATGGAAAATCCAGTAAAATCCAGGACGAGGCAATACGCACCGATAAACGGTTTCTCCCTGGAAAATGAGGTTTTTCGGGGCTTCTATGGGGAGGGCAAAAAAGTCGCCGACTGAGCTACCTAGCCATCGCGGCCTTCCGGCGGCCGCCGGAAAGCGCGACCAGTATAATAATTCGCACCTCCAAAGTCAACATTCTGCCCCCTGCTGTCGCCAGCTAACGGGGTGTTTCGAGCGGAGATGCGGCCTTGTGCCTCTGCAATGATGCGGCATAGCCGAAGGCGTAGAAATACGCGCGCCATGCCTTCTCCGTCGAGCCGTAGGCGTTTGCGCCGAGAAAATGATCCAGGAGCGCCTCGCGCAAACGGGTCATCTCTTTGAGCCGGTGCCGATGCCGGGGATCGGCGATCGTCAATCCCAGAAGCTCGAGAGCCCGGAGGAGCGCCAGGCGGCTGTATTCCGTGTTCTTTTTCCCGAGCCAGGTGAGGGCCCTTTCGACTTCGCTGCCGACGTTGGCCAGCTGTTCGACGAGCGAAAGCTGGGTCCATCGGCCGGCCGCGAGGGTTGGATGCTGAGCGTCCGTCATTTCATCAACCCGGCGACGATCTGGATGATCCGTTCGCGGACCTTGGGATCATCGACACCGCGGGAGCGGTTTCCTTGCGAGGGACGGATATTGATCATCGAGTCGAACTCGATGCGGTCGGGCCCCTCCAATTCCGGGTAGATATTGATCCCCCAGAGGCTTTCCTGACGGGATCCGCTCTCCAGGAGCAGAGCTTCCTCGTCAGCGTGGAGCTCGCCGTCCAGGGCCATGATCCGCCGCTCCACATCCACCACGGCCTTGACCAGGTTGCCGAACAGGCCTTCGGCCATCGTCTTGAGTTCGTCCAGGGTGATCGGACTATCGACAATCCTCATAACTCGACTATACCATAGGTCATCGAGGGCGAAAAGGACAGAACCTCATTAGAGCTCTTCGCGGATCTCCGCGAGATCCTGAAGGCGACCCGCGAGCGGGTCGCTACTTGATCTCCCAGGTCACGGCGTGGCGCTTGACCTACGTTCCGTTTCGACGGCGCTTGGATCAAACGCCGGAGTGCGCTATCATTCTCGCCCTCAGGAGGCGCCCCATGGTCAACCGGAACTTGGGATCCTTGATTCTCGCGGGCGGCGTTTTGCTTGTGTCCGCGGGATGCCCGGCGAAGGAGGGGACCGGACTCTGGCGATGGGAAAAGAAAGAAGGGACGAGCTTGGCCATCCTCGGCCCCGACGGGCCGTTATGGCAGCTCAATTATGGCCCTGACGACGATCATGTCTATTTCCATCCCCTCATGACGACCGAAGGGTCCCTCCTGACCTGGGACCGGCCGCCCGACCACATCTGGCATCACGGCCTGTGGTTCAGCTGGAAGTACATCGATACGGTCAATTACTGGGAGGTCGATCGAGAAACAGGCCGTCCAGCCGGCCGGACCTCCTGGTCGAACGTCTGGGTCTCGACCGGGAAGGACCTCGAGGCCCGCGTCGACATGGACCTCGACTACAGGCCCGTCGGGGCGGAAGCCCCGGTCCTGACCGAAAAGAGATTGATCGAAGTCCAGCCTCCGGACGCGGACGGCGTCTATGCTATCGATTGGACCGGCGCCTTCGAGGCGGCCGCGGACGTCGTTCTCGACCGGACCCTCCCGCCCTGGGAGCCGGGCGGACAATACAATGGCGGCTACGCAGGGCTTTCGGTTCGATTGGCCGAGGCCCTCGTCGACCGTGAGATCATGACGAGCGAAGGACCCGCCGAGACCTGGGCCCATGACCGGTACAGGGGCCGGCACATCGGGCTGGATTATTCGGGCCTCGCCGCCGGCCGGCCGGCCGGGATCGCCATCCTCGACCATCCCGGGAATCCCCGCAGCCCCACGCCCTGGTACGTCATCCGCTC
The DNA here is from genome assembly GCA_011048485.1 of Candidatus Aminicenantota bacterium. Classification (GTDB taxonomy): domain Bacteria; phylum Acidobacteriota; class Aminicenantia; order Aminicenantales; family Saccharicenantaceae; genus RBG-16-66-30. The sequence continues at coordinate 6,670 of DSDX01000103.1, forward strand.
GTCTCCCATGAGCTGGTTCAATCCGGCCGTGCTCACGGACGAGCCGCTCGCGCTCCGAGCGGGGGAGACTTTCGTCCTCCGCTACCGGGTCCTCATTCATTCCGGCCGTTGGGACGCCGAGCGCTTGAAAAATGAAGCGGCGCGGTTCGCGGCGGAAAGCCAATAGGTGACACCCCATGAGGGACAGCCCCCTTCGGAAGCAGTCCTTATTTTCCGCGATAGCCTGGGGTAAGCCCGGACCATGGAATGAAGCCTGGGGATGGGGTCAAATTGAATAGGTCCGGTCGATATGATATCCTGACCGCTGGAGGCACCTTACGGATGAACGAACAGGAAGTCAAGGAGCTTCTCCTCAAGCAGAACGCGGAATTCCGACGGGCCCACGACGATCACCAGGCCTGCGACCTGGCCCTCACGGCCATCCGCGCCAAGAGCCATCGCTCGCCGGCGGACGCCGACGAGGAGCGTGAGCTCAAGAAAAAGAAGCTCGTACTCAAAGACAGGATGTACCGGCTCATGGCCGACTACATCCGGACCCGATAAGGACCGCATGGCCCCGGCCAAGTCC
>DSDX01000017.1 GCA_011048485.1 Candidatus Aminicenantota bacterium
CGGCTACGTCTTCATCGGAAAGGCCGGGCCCGAGATCGCGAAGGGCCAGAGCGTCAAGATCGTCAAGGAGGGCGAGGCCGGCCTGAGCTGGACGGTCAAGGAGGGCGAGGGAGGCGGCGTCTGGGTGGTCAAGGGCGCCGAGGGAAAAGCCGGGAAGGGTGTCCAGGTCGTCAAGGTGATCAAAGAGGGCGAGACGGGCGAGCCCAAGATCGCCGTGAGCATCGACGAGCCGGCGGTTGAACCCCGGGTGGCCGTCAAGATCGCCGAACCGGGCCGGGCGATCGCTCTGACGACGGGGATCGGGATCGAGGATATGCTCGAGAAGATCCGCGGCCTTCAGGAGCAGCTCCAGGCCGTCAAGGCCAAGAAGCTGGACCTGGCCGCCCTCGAGGAGTCGCTGAAGAAGCTCGAGGCTGAGCTCGCGGCGGGAGAGGAAAAGCTCGAGCGGCTCCGGATCAAGCTCGAAGAGGAGCCCGGCGAGGTCAAGATCATCAAGAGGACCGGCGTCGGCGCGACCGAGAGCCGGAGCTTCGCCTGGGTCGTCGACGAGGACGAAGGGATCGCCAAGGCGAAAGGGACGGTCTTCATCGGCACGGGCGACAAGGACGCCGGCGAAATCAGCCTCGTTTTCACCGGCGAGAAGGGGGAGGCCGGCAAGGCCTCCTTCGAACGCGCCGTCGCGGCCCTCAAGAAAAGCCTGCCCGAAGGCTACAAGATCATCGAGCAGGAATACGACGACGCGAAGGGCGCCATGACCTTCAAGGTCGCCCTGCCCGAGGGCCGGAAGACCGACGAGACGCTCATCCGCCGGCTCGTCGACAGCGTCAAGGCCGCGCTCAAGGGCGGCGACCGCTGACCTTTTTTTACTTCTTGTCTACTTCTTGACCCGGATCGGGTAGTCCGGTCGCTTCGGCTTGGCCGGCGGATCGGCCTTGAGCTCGTCCATGACGACCTTGATGGCCGCCTCGAGCTGCGGATCGCGGCCGGCGATGACGTCCTTGGGCGTCTGTTCGACCTCGATATCGGGGGGGACACCGACGTTCTCGATGCCGAAGCCCTCGCCCACGTCCCAGAAGGCCAGGTTGGGCGCGGTCACCATGCCGCCGTCCATCAGAGGCGGGAAGCCCAGGGTGCCGACCAGGCCGCCCCAGGTCGCCGTCCCGACGAGCGGGCCCATGCCGAACTTCCGCCACATGTAGGGCAGGAGGTCGCCGCCCGAGCCGGCCGACTCGTTGATGAGCATGACCTTGGGCCCCTGGATGGAGGCGCTGGGCGTCTTGAGGTCGGCCCCGTAGCGCATGGCCCAGTAGGCCGAGACGGGCTTGCGCAGCCAGTCGAGATAGTAGTCCGCGACCGAGCCGCCGCCGTTGAAGCGCTCGTCGACGATGATGGCCTCCTTGTCGGCCTGGGGGAAGAAGTAGCGCTTGAAGTAGACGTGCCCGAGCGTCGTCGTGTTGGGGACGTAGACGTAGGCGACGCGGCCGTCGGTGGCCTCGTCGACCTTGCGGATGTTGCCCTCGACCCAATCGCGGTTGCGCAGGGCGCTTTCGTCGGGGATGGGCACGACCTTGATCGTCCGCGCGCCCTTCCCGTCCGGGCTCGGCCCGACCGTGATCTCGACGATCTTGCCGGCCGTGGCCTCGAACCGGGCGAACAGGTTGTCGGGCGGGGCGAGGTCGCGCCCTTCGACGGCCAGGAGGTACTCCCCGGCCTCGACTTCCGAGCCCGGCTCGGCCAAAGGCGCCCGGAGCTCGGGCGTCCAGTTGAGCCCGCCGTAGACCTTCGTGAAGCGGTAGCGGCCGTCGGCGATCTCGTAGTCCGCGCCCAGGAGGCCGCCGGGGACGCGGTCGGGCTGGCCGAGCATGTCTCCGCCGCCGACGCGGTGATGGCCGACGGAGAGCTCCGAGCACATCCACTGGATGAGCCGGTTGAGGTCGGCCCGGCAAGACAGATGGGTCAGGAACGGGGCGTACTTGGCCTTCATGGCCGGCCAATCGGCGCCGTGATAGTTCGGGGCGTAGAAGTAATCGCGGTTGATGCGCCAGGCCTCATTGAAGATCTGCGTCCATTCGGCCTCGGGGACGACGCGGACGCTGATGGCGTCGAGGTCGAGCTTGCCTTTGCCCGGCTCGGGCTTTCCGGCCGCCGGAATGATGCTGAGGGAGCCGCGCGAGGCGACCAGGATCTTCTTGCGGTCGGCGGTCAGCTCGAACCCGTCACAGGCCGGCCCGAAGGCCTCGTCCTTGCGCGTCGCCAGGTCGAAGACGCGGATGGACGACTCGCCTCGCCCGCCCGAGGTCGGCGTCGGCGGCGGGTCGACCTTGCGGTAGAACAGCTTGCCGCCCTCGCCGGCCTGAAGGTTGTTGTAGACGCCGGCGGGGACGGGGGCCGCGACGATGCGCTTGTCGAGCCCGTCGAAGTCGATGCGGACCGGCTCGGGGGACTTGGATTCGGGCCCGGACGGCTTGGCTGACGGCTTCGCGCCGGGCTTAGCCGCCGGCTTCTCGGCCTCCTTCTTCTCATCCTTGGGCTTCTCCTCGTCGCTCTCCTTGGCCAGCGGGTTGGGCAGGTCCTTGCGCAGCACGGCCAGGTAGAGGGAATAGGTCATGCCCAGGTCGGAGTTCGACATGTCGAACCACTGGGCCACCGGACCGGCGTCGGTCGAGGCCAGGAACCAGAGGTGCTTGCCGTCGGCGTCGAAGGTCGGCTCCTCGACGCTGCTCAGACCGTCGGTGACTGGATAGGACTTGTCCTGGTTGAGCGAATAGACGAAGACCCGGCGGAAGAAGGTCGGCGTGCCAAGCGTGTAGGCAATCCACTTGGAGTCCGGGCTCCAATTGGACCTCATCTGGGCCTGTCCGCCGGGCTGATAGAGGTATTCGGAGGCGATCTTCTTCACGGCGCCCGTCTTGAGCTCGATCCAGTAGAGGTTGAGCGCGTTGTCGGCGAAGGCGATCTTGGCGCTGTCGGGCGACCAGGTCGGCGAACCGTAGAAACCGGCGCCGTCGATCTTGAACGCTTTCGGGGCACCCTTGCCGTCCTGCGGGGCGACGCGGAGCTCGTATTCGCCCGAGGCGTCGGAGAAGTAGGCGATGGATTTTCCGTCGGGCGACCAGGCCGGATAGCGCTCGTGCGCGGCCGGCGTGCCGGTGATGTTGCGGGGATCGCCCTTCTCGGCCGGAACCGTGACGATCTCCCCCCGGAAGTCGACGACGGCCCGGGCGCCGGTCGGAGAGACGGAGCCGCCGCGGACCCAACGGGCGCCCGAGGCGAAGCGCTCGCGGAGCTCGGGGAGGTCGGTCGCGACGCCGATCGTGAGCCGCCGGGAGCTGCTCTGGGCGACGTCAAAGAGGTGGATGGCGCCGGCCTGCTCGAAGACGACCCGGCCGGCCCCCGCCGAGGCCGCGAGGATCGGGAAATCCTGGAACTCGGTCAGCGGCTCGACCGCCTGGGTCGCGCGATCGTAGGAGAAGAGGTTGAACTCGCCGTTGCGGTCGGAGCGGAAGAGAAGCTTGCCGCCCACCCACATGGGATCGACGTCGTTCGACCGCCCCTCGGGCTGGGGCACCTTGGTGATGCCGCGGCTTTCGGTGTCGTAGATCCAGATCCGCGAGAACGTCCCGCCCCGGTAGTTCTTCCACTGGGTGAAGGCCTCACGAAAGGGCTCGTAGGCGATGTGCCGGCCGTCCGGCGAGACGGAGGCCTTGTTGACATAGGGGATCTCGGACATGACGGCCTCGTCCCCTTCGACGGGCACCCCGAAGAGCTGGGGGTAGGACCTGTTGCTGGAGAAGCGCGTCGAGGTGAACAGGACCGACTTTCCGTCGGGCGCGAAGCCCTGGACGATGTCGGAGGCCGGGTGCCAGGTCAGGCGCTTGGGCACGCCGCCAGCGGCGGGAACGACGAAGACGTCCAGGTTGCCGTCGTACTGCCCGCTGAAGGCGACCAGGCGGCCGTCGGGCGAGAAGGCCGGGTAGGCCTCGACGCCCTCGTCCGAGGTCAGCCGCCGGACGTTCCGGCCCTCGAGGTCGGCCGTCCAGAGGTCGTTGGCGTAGGCAAAGACGATCCGCTCGGCCGAGACGGCCGGCTGGGTCAGCATCTTCGTGTCGACGGTGTCGACGGCCGCGAGGCCCGGCGCGCCGGACAGAGCGGCGAGCGCCAGGGCCGAAACGATCAAGCCAAGCGTAAGCGGGGATCTCTTCATGGGAGGCCTCCTGTGGACATGAATTCCCTACACTATACGACGGCTGCCCCGGCGCGTCAATCGACCGGCGGGCCCCCGCAGGGTGAACTAAGAGAGGGTCAGATCTACTTTTTTTCGAAAAAAGTAGATCTGACCCTCTCTTGCCGGCGCGGATGGTCCGGGCGGCCGGGCGCGTTGACCCGGCACGGCGATTCGCTTATGATGTCCGGGATCCATGCCCACACGGACGCGCGACTTCTACGAGATCCAGGAGCGCCAGCGCCGCCGGAGCCTCCTCCTCTTCGCCGTCGTGCTCGCGTTCCATTTCGTAGCCCTCGGCCTCATCGGCCTGGCCTTGCTGGCCACGTTCGGCCTCGTGTTCGGCACGGGTCTTCTGGCCGCCCCCGGTTTCTGGCCCCGTTTCCTGCTCATCGACCTGGCCGTCGCCTCGGTCGTCGCCTTCTTTCATTTCCAGGACGCCCGCCACAACGGCCCGCGCGTCATCCTCCGGCGCCTCCAGGCCGCGACGCCCGACGTCTCCGACCGATATCACGCCCAATTCCTCCATACCCTGGACGAGATCCGCATCGCCGCGGGACTGCCGCGCGTCAACGCCTACGTGCTCCCCTCCTTCGCCGTCAACTCGCTGGCCGTCATCGAGGCCGACGGGACGCCCGCCGTCGCGGTCACCGAGGGCCTGCTGGCCGAGGGCACGCGCGACGAGCTCCAGGCCGTCGCCGCCCACGAACTGGCCCACATCGCCCGCGGGGACGCGTTCTACCTGACGCTCGTCTGTTCCCTGGCCAACCTCTTCGAGCGGTTCAAGGAGGCCCTCGGGGCCGCGGCCGACGACGAGACGCCGGACTGCGGAAGCCGGAGGGGCGGCGGTTTCCCGCCGGTCCTCTTCTACTTCGCGGTGGCCCTGTCGGCCCTGGTCATGCGCCTCCTCAGCACGCTCGTCAGCCGGGAGCGCGAGCTCCTGGCCGACGCCGCGGCCGTCGAGCTGTGCCGCTCCCCCGAGGCGCTGGGCCGGGCCGTCTACAAGGCCCATGTCAAGAACTCGTTCGTCGGCGATTTCTCCCTGAGCTACGCCCCCCTCTTCATCGTCCGGCCGGACGCCCGCGACACGTCGGACAATCTCATGGGCCGGATCTTCAGTTCCCATCCGCCGCTCATGACCCGGCTCGGCGCCCTGTCCGGCATGGTCCGGAAGAGGCCCCGGGCCATCATCGAGGCCGTCTGGGAGGAGGAACGGGACCGCGAGGCGGCCCGCGGCGTCCTCCTTTCCTACGAGGAGCTGAGGAGAGAGCAGCTCGAGCTCTTTGCCGGCCCGGACGAAAGCGCCGGCGCCTCCGGTCCTCCCGACGAGGACCGCGTCTGGATGCTGGCCAAGCCCGGCGACACCCCGTGGGAAGGCCCCTACACCGTGGCCGAACTGCTCTGCCGGCCGCGCTTCTCGGCCATCATGAAGGTCCGCAACACCCAGGAGGGCGTCGAGGCCCGGGCCCGCGAGTTCCCCCAGATCCGGATCGCCCTGCACAACCTGGCCCGCAAGAAGCCGCTCGCCCCGGGCCGCCGGAACCTCTGCCCGCGCTGCCATGTCCCGCTCGCGGAAACGTTCTACGAGGGCGTCGGCATCCGCCGCTGCGGGCGCTGCCTGGGCCTCCTGGTGGACGCGGCCACCGTGGACAGGATCATCGCCCGCCGCGAGGTCGGCTTCTCCGAGGCCCTGCGCATGAAGGCCCGACGGTTCCGCGAAACGGCCATCCGCAACCCGCTCCGGCGCCAGAAGATCGAGTCGGCCCTGGCCGCGGACGTGCCGTGCCCGAACTGCGGCTATCGGATGACCGCCCGGCCCTACAACTACCAGTATTTCGTGCCGGTCGACAAGTGCCTCTCCTGCGGCAAGATCTGGTTCGACGCCGACGAGCTCGAGGTCCTGCAGCTCCTCATCGAAGAGCGGGCCTCGAAGTAGCGGGGCCGAAGGGTCAGATCCTGAACTCGCCCGTGTCGATCCACTCCTTCTTCAGCACCGACCAGAAATCCTCGGCCAGGCCCCGCTGGACATAGGCGTAGGGCAGCCAGCCGTACCCTTTTTCGCCCCAGCCCTGGCCCCAGGAGTTGCGGATGAGCAGGGCTCCCCGGGCCGGTTCGCCCCCCGAGGCGTTGGCGATGGTCATGGCGTCGTCGTAGCCCATGGCCACGACAGCGTGGCCGCCCGCGATCCGCTCGCGGCCGTACGGCACGGGGATGCGGCCCGTCCCGTCCGCCTGATCGAACGAGCTGTAGACGGTGAACCCGAACATGGCCGGGTGGCCGGCCGCGAGATGGGTCTTGAGCCTGTCGAGGACGGCCGCCCGCGTCACGCCCGACGGGTCGTGGCGGTAGTAGAGGAGCGTCCTGTAGTTCTGGGCGAAGGCGTAGCAAAAGGCGGGCGGCTCCTCGTCGAACTTGTCCTCCGCGTCCGTGTAGGGCCAGTAGTGTTCGGGCGGGGCCCCGAAGAGGACCATGGCCCCCATGGTCATCCTGAGGTAGGCGCCCGAGTCCCCCTTGGCCTTCATGAGGTTGCGGGTGGTCTTGTAGAGGAACAGGCGCGACGCCTCGACGTGGCGCCCGAACGACTTCCGTTCGTAATACTCAATGATACCGGCGCCGGCCTGAGCCGTGCACGAGCCGAGGCCGCCCTGGTCCTCGACCGGCGAGGCCCATTCGCGGAGGTCGACGGCGGCCGGGAGCGCCGGGCTCCGCCGGCCGCGCCCCCCGCCGGACCGCGTCACGCCCGTCGGTCCGAGGATGGCTCGGACCTCGCCCGTCTCCTCGGTGTAGTCCCTGAAATCGGGCAGGTCGGGGATCCACCCCATGCCCCTCGTTCCCGTCTCGTTCATCTCGACCCTCCTCCTTGTCGAATGTCCCTACCTCTCGATTACGCAAACCGCCCCCCGCGGTTCTGTCCGCCGGCGCCGGTGAGACCTTCACGGCGGCGAGCACGGATGGGGGTGACGCCGGAGAAGGAGCCGGCCCGGCCGACCGACCGACCGGACC
>DSDX01000037.1 GCA_011048485.1 Candidatus Aminicenantota bacterium
GGAGACGCTGCCGAACGCCATGTTCCGGGTCGAGCTCCAGAACAAGCACGTCATCCTGGCCCATATCTCCGGCAAGATGCGCAAACACTTCATCCGCATCCTGCCCGGGGACCGGGTCCTCGTAGAGCTGTCGCCTTACGACCTGACCAAGGGGCGGATCACGTATCGCTTCAAGTAAAAGGACACGACGATGAAAGTCAAAGCCTCCGTGAAGAAGATCTGCCGGAACTGCAAGATCATCCGGCGCAAGGGCGTGGTGCGGGTCATCTGCTCCAACCCGAAGCACAAACAAAAACAGGGATAGACGAGGTACCCCATGGCTAGAATCGCAGGCATCACCCTCCCGCCGGACAAGCGCGTCGAGATCGGCCTGACCTATATCTACGGCATCGGCCGGTCGAAGAGCGTCAAGATCCTCGAGGAGGCCAAGATCGACAAGGACAAGAAGGTCAAGGCCCTGAGCGAGGACGAGGTCAACAAGATCCGCCAGATCATCGAGAAGAGGGAGAAGATCGAGGGCGACCTCCGCAAGGAGGTCACCATGGACATCAAGCGGCTGGTCGACATCGGCTGCTACCGGGGCCTCAGGCACAAGAAGAAGCTGCCCGTCCGGGGCCAACGGACCAAGACCAACGCCCGGACCCGCAAGGGCAGCAAGGGCCAGCGCATCAAGAAGCTCAGAGAGAAGAGAGCGTAAGGAGGGCCAGCCGCCATGCCGCCAAAGACGAGCGCCAAGAAGAAAAAAAAGATCCGCAGGGAGATCGGGGCCGGGGTGGCCCACATCCAGTCCACCTTCAACAACACGATCATCACCATCACCGACCACGTCGGCGCGACGGTCGTTTGGGCCAGCGCCGGGACATCGGGCTTCAAGGGGGCCCGGAAGGGCACGCCGTTCGCCGCCCAGCTCGCGGCCAAGGACGCCGCGACCAAGGCCCGGGAGCACGGCGTCCGGGCCGTCGACGTCCGCCTCAAGGGCCCCGGCGCGGGGCGCGAGTCCTCCATCCGGGCGCTGCAGGCCGCCGGCATCGACATCAAGTCCATCAAGGACGTGACCCCGATCCCGCATAACGGCTGCCGCGTCCGGCGCCGCCGCCGGGTCTGAGGCCCCAAGGAGAGCACCATGGCGAAATACCAAGGAGCCGATTGCCGGCTCTGTCGCGTCGAGAAGAACAAGCTCTATTTCAAGGGGGCCAAGTGCCTGACCGACAAGTGTCCCCTCGAGCGGAGGGCCTACCCTCCCGGCCAGCACGGGCGCTCCCGCAAACGGGTCCTGGGCTACGCCATCCAGCTGCGCGAGAAGCAGAAGCTGAAAAGATACTACGGCATGTCCGAGGAGCAGTTCCATCTCTTCTTCGAACGGGCCGAGCGGCAGAAGGGCGTGACCGGCGAGAACCTGCTGTCCATGCTCGAGCGCCGGCTGGACAACGTTGTTTTCCTGCTCGGCTTCTCCCTGTCCCGGGGGCACGCCCGCCAGCTCATCGGGCACGGCCACATCCGGCTCAACGACCGCAAGGCCGACATCCCTTCGGCGCTGGTCAAGCCGGGCGACATCATCGCCTTCAGGCCGCGCTCGGCCAAGAGCGAGGACATCCAGGCCATCGTGGCCTCGAACCGCTCCAAGACCGTGCCGGGCTGGCTCGAGGCGGATTGGGAGGCCATGAAGGGCCGGGTCCTGGCCTTGCCCGCGCGCCAGGACGTCACCCTTCCGGTCGAGGAACACCTGGTCGTCGAGCTGTATTCCAAGTAGGGCCCGGGCGCCATACGGAGAACAGCTCGCAGAGGAGGTCACATGACTGAGACGAATTTCCAAAGGCCCAAGTTCTTGGAGTGCGATTTCGACACGTTGACCGGCCGGTACGGGCGCTTCCAGGCCCAGCCGTTCGAGAGGGGCTACGGCGTCACCGTGGGCAACGCCCTCAGGCGAATCCTGCTCTCCTCGATCACCGGAGCGGCCATCACCTCCGTCCGCATCCGCGGCGTCCTCCACGAGTTCTCGACCATTCCCGGGGTCGTCGAGGACGTCACCGACATCATCCTCAACCTCAAGTCGGTCCCCCTCAAGCTCCACGGGGAGGACCCCAAGACGATGACGATCAAGAAGACCGGCCCGGGGACGGTCACGGCGGCGGACATCGCCCACGACTCCGACATCGAGATCCTCGACCCGGCCATCCCGATCGCGTCGCTCGACGCCGACGGGACCCTGGAGGCGGAGATGGTCGTCGAGAACGGCCGCGGCTACGTCCCCGCCGAGCAGAACTTCCAAGAGGACCAGAGCCTCGACTTCATCCCGCTCGACTCCTCCCATTCGCCCGTCCTCAAGGTCAACTACAAGGTCGAGCCGGCCCGGGTGGGGAAGAGGATCGACTACGAGAGCCTGACCCTGGAGGTCTGGACCACCGGGGCCCTTCGGCCCATGGACGCCCTGTCCCAGGCGGCCAAGCTCATGCGAGACCACCTCGGCATCTTCCTCAACGTCGTCGACGAGCCGCTCGAGCGCGAGTCCGCGCCTTCAAAGAAGGAGATCCCCTACCTGACCCAGGCGGACGTCCTGGCCAAGACGATCGACCATCTGGAGCTCTCGGTCCGTTCCAACAACTGTCTCCGCTCAGCGGGCATCGAGCGGATCTACGAGCTGGTGCAGAAGACCGAAGACGAGCTCCTCAAGACCAAGAACTTCGGCCGCAAGTCCCTGGCCGAGATCAAGGAGACCCTGGCCAATCTGAACCTCGGGCTGAACATCGAGCTCCATCCGCGCCTCATCGAACGGATCCAGGCGGAGGTCAAGAGCGGCCCGGCCGGGAAGGAGACGGAGGCATGAGGCACCAGGTCAAGAAGGGCAATCTCGGACGGAACACCGCCCACCGGCGGGCGCTGCTGCGCAATATCGTGACCTCCTTTCTCGAGCGGGAGCGGATCCGGACGACCCTGGCCAAGGCCCGGCAGGCCCGCCCGGTCGCCGAGAAGATGATCACCCTGGCCAAAAGGGGCACCCTCCACGCCCGCCGCCAGGCCTTGGCCTATATGACCAAGGAATCGGCGGTCAAGAAGCTCTTCGAAGAGATCGGACCCCGCTTCGTCGAGCGGCCCGGCGGCTACACCCGGATCGTCAAGCTCGACCGCCGGAACGGCGACGGCGCCGAGATGGCCATGCTCGAGCTAGTCGGCACGGAGTTCAAGGCCAAGGTCAAGAAGAAGAAGGACGCCAAGAAGGCGGCCGCCAAGTAGCCCGTCGTTCAGGGGCCACGAACCTCCGGACTCGGGACTCTCCTTCTCCGGACTCACCCCCGGCCGTGCTCGCCGCTCCAAAGGGCTCATAGGCATCAGCGGCTCCGCGCGGGCAGGGGGCCCCCAGTCCGTCGCGTCGCGTCCCTCGCCCCTCAATTAAGGCCCTTCTCTGAATGCCGCGACCGCCTTTCAAGGCAGCGAGACCTTTTCTGCTCTTAACGGGGACGCCGGGCGGCCTGGTAGATCTTGGCCCAGCGCTCTTCGGCCAGCCGGTCGATGCGGACGCAGGGCGTCTGGTAGGTCGTGGCGTTGATGAAGTATTCCCCGTCGATCATCATCCCGACGTGGCCGATGCGGTCGACGGCCCGGCCGAAGAAGACGAGGTCGCCGGCCCGTTCCTGGCCCTTGGGGACCTCCCGAAGCCCGCTGTCCGTCATCTGGATGCCGGCGTCCCGCAGGATGGGAACGCCGTTCATCTTGTAGACGAGCTGGACGAAGCCGGAGCAGTCGACGCCGAACGGCGAAGTGCCGCCCCAGAGATAGGGCAGGCCGAGGAAGCGCTTGGACAAGCTGACCATGTCCTCGGCCGGGCGGCGCGGCCAGGACCAGGGCGTCTGGCGGAGGTCGCCGTCGCCGCGCTGGATCCAGGCCCGGCTGCCGCAGGGCAGAACGACCTCGACCCAGCGCTCGTCCTTCTCGGCGGCGACCTCGAGGACGGCGCTGATCGGGGCGACCTTGACGGGCTTGTGGGCCGTGACATCGGGCTCCCTGTAGGTGTTGGCCAACAGGGCCGAGACGACGAACACCTGGCCGGCCGAGGCATAAGGCTTGTCGCTGGGGCCCAGGAACCTCAGGGACGAGGCGACGACCCAGCCCGTGTAGGTGTCGGGCGTCTCGATCTCGCACCAGTCGCGGCCCGAGGCGTCCGCCTCTTTCTTCAGGACCTTGACGTTGTCGCCGAGAAGGGCTTGGCTGACGACGTCGGTCGCGTCGCTGGCGCCGCGGAACATGTTCTCGACGGACATGATGACCACCGCCGCCGAGGGTTCGGCCGCGGCCTGACCGGCGCAGGCCGCCGCGGAGGAGAGCAGGGCGGCGAGGAGGAAGAAGTCAAGGGTCTTGGTCATGTCAGGCCTCCTTCGGAACATCCGGGCTGATATCTTAGCCCGGAATGGCCGGGGGCACAATCCCTCGCCGGCCAGCGGCCGTCCGGGAAGGACCGGAGAGCCGGAGGCGGATCCACAGTCAAGCCCGTCGGCAAGGCTCCACGAGGGAGGAGAGGAGACTTCTTTTTGAGCGGTTTGGGGTTATAATGCCCCGGAGAGGTGCGACATGAAGCGCAAGGATTTTCTCAAGCTGGCGGGCGCGGCCGCGGCCGGCCCGCTTCTGGCTCGCTGCCGGCAGGCCCCCGAGGCTTGGAACGAGGCCTCCGGGGAGACCGCCGTGACGGTCAAGATCTTCGAACTGAGGCTCCGTCAGGCCTGGGGCCTGTCGCGGGGGACCTGGACGACGCGGCGCAACGCCTTTGTCCGCGTCGAGCGGGACGGCGTCGCCGGGATCGGCGAGGCGGCCCCCATCGCCAGATACGACGAGACGGCCGAGAGCGCCGCGGCCTTCATCGAGACGGCCGAGCCCGTGCTCGCCAGGGACCTGCGGGAATACGCTGTCCGCTTCGGCGAGATCGAGGCTCTTGGGCCGGGCGAGCACGCCGCCAAATCGGCCCTCGACATGGCCGTCCTGGACTGGGTCGGCAAGAAGCTCGGCCTTCCCGTCTGGCGGCTTCTCGGGCTCGGACGGGACAAGGTCATGACGACGACCTATTCCATCGGCATCGACGAGGTCCCGGTCATGCAGGAGAAAGTCCGCGAGGCCGCCGGTTTCGGGGTCTACAAGATCAAGGTCGGCACGCCCGACGACCGCAAGATCATCGAGGGCATCAGGGCCGTGACGGACAAGCCCCTGCGGGTGGACGCCAACGAGGGCTGGAAGACCAAGGAAGAGGCCCTGGAGATGATCGACTGGATGGCCGGGCAGGGCGTCGAGATCGTCGAGCAGCCGCTGCCGGCCGCCCAGCTCGACGATTACGCCTGGCTCAAGGACAGGGCCAAGGTCCCCATCTTCGCCGACGAGAGCCTCATCCTGCCCTCGGACCTGCCCCGGATCGCCCCGACCGTCCACGGCATCAACGTCAAGCTCATGAAGTGCGGGGGAGTCCAGGAGGCCGTCCGGCTGGCCTCGATCGGGCGGTCCCTCGGCCTCGAGCTCATGATCGGCTGCATGATCGAAACCTCGCTCGGCATCTCGGCCGGCGCGGCCGTGGCCTCGCTCTTCGATTACGCCGACCTCGACGGGAACCTGCTCATCGCCAACGACCCCTTCCGCGGCGTCGAGACGGTCGGGGACAGGCTCGTCCTGAACGAGAAGCCGGGTCTCGGCGTCGAGGGCGATCTGTTCTAAGCCGGGGCCGGCGCTCAGGGGGTCTTGCCGACCTCGATGACCAGCCTCTGGCCGATGGCGATGATGTCGGAGGAGAGATTGTTGGCGGACTTGATCCTGTCCACGGTCGTCCCGTAGGCCTTGGCGATCTGAAAGAGGTTGTCCCCGTTCCTGACCGTGTAGGTAATCGTTTCGCCGGGCTTGGCGGCCGGAGCGGCCGAGACCGGGGGCGCCGAAGCCCCGCCCCGGGAGGGGAGGCGCAGGACCTGGCCGATGCGGATGAGATTGCTGCGCAGGTTGTTGAGGCGCTTGATGGTGTTGACCGAGGTCCGGTAGCGCCTGGCGATGGCGCCCAGGGTGTCGCCCCGGCGCACGGTGTAGCGGTCCGTGACCACGTCGGGCGGGATGTACTGCGGCAGCGTGACGATCGAGGCCAGGCACCTCTCGCCGTAGCCGGACGGCACGCGCAGGTCGTAGGCGTAGTTGGGCGTCGAGTCGTGCCGGAGCTCGGAGTTGAGGTTGACGAGGACCGCCGTCTCGATCCCCAGGTTCTGGGACAGCGTGGCCAACTTGACGGCCGCGTTGATCCGGATGGTCTCGAAGGCGATGGGCGGGTCGGGCTCCGGAAGCTCGAAGCCGTACTTCGCCGGGTCGCCGACGATCAGCAGGGTGGCGATGAACCGCGGCACGTGCCGTGCCGTCTCGAAAGGCAGGTTGGCGAAGATGTCCCAGAAGCTGTCGAAATAATCGACTTTCTGGGCCCGGATGACCCTCTGAACGGCCGCCTCGCCGCAGTTGTAGGCGGCGATGGCCGTCGTCCAGTCGCCGAACATATCGTGGAGCTCGATCATGTACTGAAGGGCCGCCCGGGTCGCCTTGACGGGGTCCATGCGCTCGTCGACGTACTTGTCCTGCTTCAGGCCGTAGCGGTAGCCCGTCGAGCGGATGAACTGCCACATGCCCAGGGCCCGGGCGCGGGACAGGGCCCGCGGCTTGAAAGCGCTCTCGATCAACGGTATCCAGGCCAGCTGCTCGGGCATGCTCTCGCGGCGAAGCTCCTCGAGGATCATGTCCCGGTATTGGCCCGACCGCTTGTAGGCGTCCTCGAAGGCCTTCCGCTCCGCGGCCTGGAACGACTTGATCTCGCGCAGGACCCATTGGTTCTCGACCAGGGGGATCGAGCCGTTGACCGAGGAGGCGGGAGCCGTCCGGGTGGCCGAGATCTTCTGGATGCTCCGGGCGATGAGCAGGCGCAGGTCCTGCTTTTCCTGGAGCAGGGGGGATTCGGCCGGAAGGGACATCCTCAGCAACGCCCCGTAGGCCTCGTCGAGCTTCGTCAGGGCCCCTTCCAGGTCCTCTCTCTCGAAGGCCGTCTGGGCCTCTTCGTAGGCGGCGAAGGCGTCTTCCAGGAGCGTAGCGGCGTCCTTCTCGGGCGGGACTGCCTGGGCCTCCTCGATCGTGAGCGCCGGGGGCTCCTCGCCGACCGCTTCGGCCGCTTCCTCGACAACGGTCGCGGCAGCCGGATCGACCGTCTCCGGCGCGTCGGCGGCGAGGGCC
>DSDX01000082.1 GCA_011048485.1 Candidatus Aminicenantota bacterium
GCCGTCGATGGATCGGTCGTCCTGGAGTGGCTGAACCCGGCCAGGACGGTCTCCGGGAAGCCTCTCGGGCCCCTCAAGGCGGTCGAGGTCTGGGTCTTCGACGACGTGCCTCCCGCGGGAGGCCCAGCCCTCGGTCCCGGGGCGGTCGAGAGGACGGCTCGGCTGGCCCGGAAGATCCCCCGGCGGGAGATCGACGCGCGGACCGCCGCCTCCGACGCATCCGGCCGGGCCATGACCTTGACCTACGCCATCGAGCTGCCGCCGGGCGCCGAGCCCCCGTCGCGGCTGGCCTTCACGGTCAGAGTCATCGACCGGTCCGGGCGAGCCTCCGATTTCGCACCCCCGGTCGTCGTCGAGATCCCCCGCAAGCACGGCGGGGTCGACCGGGCTGCCCGCGAGGGTGTATCCTGATGAACGGAGTCCAGGCTTGAAGATCTACAGGTTCCGCTACCGCCGAAGGGTCCTCCAGGGAGTCCTCAAGGAAGAGTACCTCTTCCCGATCATCGGGTCCGTATACGGGGACTTCCGGATCGGGGCCAGCCCGGTGCCCATCGCCGACGTCCGCGTCCTTCCGCCCGTTCTGCCCACCAAGATCATCGGCATCGGCCGCAACTACCGCGAGCACGCCGAAGAGATGGGAAATCCCCTGCCCAAGGAGCCCCTGATCTTCCTCAAGCCGCCGACGGCCGTCATCGGCCACCTCGACGCCGTCGTCGAGCCGCCGGCGTCGTCCCGGGTCGACTACGAGGGCGAGGTCGGCGTCGTCATCCGCAGGAAGACCCGCCACCTCAGCGACGAAGACCGCGTCGACGACCTCATCCTCGGCTACACCTGCTTCAACGACGTCACGGCCCGGGACCTCCAGGCCAAGGACGGCCAGTTCACCCGGGCCAAGGGATTCGACACGTTCGCCGCCGTGGGGCCCTGCGTCGCCACGGGGCTCGATCCGTCCGGGATCCGGCTGAAGACGTTCCTCAACGGCAAGCTGGTCCAGTCCGGGACGACGGCGAACTTGATCTTTCCCATCCCGGAGCTCATCCGGTTCCTGTCCCGGATCATGACCCTCAACCCCGGCGACATCATCGCCACGGGCACGCCCGCCGGGGTCGGCCCGGCCGCGCCGGGCGACCGGGTCGACGTCCAGATCGAGGGGATCGGCGTGCTCTCCAACACGTTCACGCGCCCGAGCGCCAAGGAGGCCCTATGAAACTGTTCCTGGATACCGCCAATTTCGACGAGATCCGCGAGGTCGCGAGCTGGGGCGTCCTCGACGGAGTGACCACCAACCCGTCCCTCTGCTCCAAGGAGACCGTGAGCTTCGAGGACAACATCCGGAGGATCTGCGCCCTCACCCCGGGTCCCGTCAGCGCGGAATGCGTCTCGCTCAAGGCCGACGAGATCGTGCCCGAGGCCCGGGCCCTGGCCGGGCTCGCGCCCAACGTGGCCGTCAAGATCCCCGTGGGCCTCGAGGGCCTCAAGGCCACCAAAACGCTCGCCGGCGAGGGCGTCGCGGTCAACATGACCCTGGTCTTCTCCGCGGGCCAGGCCCTTCTGGCGGCCAAGGCCGGGGCCCGTTTCGTCAGCCCGTTCATCGGACGTCTCGACGACATCTCCGAAGACGGCATGGCCCTGGTCGAGGAGATCGTCGAGATCTTCGGGAACTACCGGATCGAGACCGAGGTCATCGTGGCCAGCGTCCGGCATCCTCGCCATGTCATCGAGGCCGCGCGGCTCGGGGCCGACATCGCCACGGTCCCATTCGCCGTCATGGGGAAGCTCGTCCGGCACCCCCTGACGGACATCGGGATCGAACGCTTCCTGGCCGATTGGAGGAAAGTCAAGACGTGAGGCTCCTCGCCGTCGTCCGGCTCCGCCAGCGGGCCCGGGCCCTGGCCTTGAAGGTCCGCCGGGCCGTCGTGTTCCTTCTCGTCATGGCGGCCCTGGCGGCCATCCTGGTCACGGGCAAGAACATCCTCGTGAGCGAGGTCGGCCGTGCCGTCGAGAAAACGTTCGCCTATGACAGCCTCAGGCTCTCGTACTTTCCGCCCGCCTTCGTCATCCATAACCTCCGCTCCCTGACGGACCCGCCGGCCCTGCGGGCGCGCCGGGTCCGGATCGAGGTCCCCTTGCTCTCGATCCTCCGGAACCGCAAGATCCTCTCGGTCAGCGTCGTGTCCCCGGAGATCCGAGTCCGTCCCTCCGGGGCCGCCGCGCCCCGCCGCAAGGCCCGTCCGCCCCTCTCGATCCTGGAACTCCCGTTCGTCATCGAGCGGGGCTTCATCGAGGACGGCGTCTTCGTCTACGAATCGGGGCCCGCCACGTTCGAGGCGCGGGGCATCCGCGCGCTCGTCACCCAGGACGGGGACAGGTTCACGGTCCGGGCCACGGCCGAGTCGAGCGCGGTCACGACGCCGGACCGCGCCGGGCCGGCCGCGATCGGGGCCCTGACGCTCATCCTCGAGGGCAGAGGCGAGACCGCGACCGTCTCCCGGCTCTCCGTCGATGGCCCCGGTCTCTCGCTCGCGTCGAGCGGCCTGGTCCGCAGCTTCGCCGGTCCAGCGGTCTCGCTCGACGCCCGCTTCGAGATCGAGACGGGCCTGCTCGACGACGCCCTCGACCTGCCCTTCGCCTGGAAGGGCAGGCTTCGCGGCGAGGGACGGATCGAGCGCGCGGTCGGCGGCCTGTCCGTTTCGACGAGCGTCGCGTCGGACGATCTGGCCGTCAGCGGCGTGCCCATGGGCGCCGTGCGAGGACGGTTCGAGCTCGCGCCGGCGAAAGGCGGCCGGCTCGAGGTCGGCGTCCAGAAGCCGGGCCGGGCGGCTGAGAGCCTGATCCTGTCCTTCCTTGACGGCCGGGTGGACGGCCGGGCCGCGCCGCTCGCCCTCGACCCGCTGTTCCGGGAACTCGAGGTCCCCTGGCCGATCAAGTCCATGGCCTGGGGCACCTTCACCCTGGCCCAACGCAAGCTCGCGGCCGAGGCCGAGTTCCGGGACGCGGAGCTCGACCGGATCGGCGACCTCTTCGCCTTCCGGGGAGGGGCCAAGGTCGGCGTCGATTTCCCGGCCCGTTTCGTCACCATCGAGGCCCCGGGCCTCGAATCGAGCTTCGGCCGGCTCCAGGCGACCGCAGGGATCGATCTACGGGGAGATCTCGAGGCCAGGATCAGAGGGGAGGTCTCGAACGTCAGGGAGACCCGGGAGTTCGTCTCCCTGGTCCTCGGCGAGGAGTTCGCGTTCGGGGACATCCGAGGCAAGGGCTACGCCGATGTCAGCCTGTATGGCCGCTCGGCCGCCCCGTCGGTCTCCCTCAGGGCGACCTTATCGCCCGGCGGCTATGACGTCTTCAACGCCGCGTTCATCGAGGCGGACGCCGTCCTTTCGGGCGGCGTCTTCGACGGCCGCTTCGAGGTCGAGGACCCCGCCCTCAAGGGGCTGGTCAGGGTCCGGACGGCGGGCGAAGAGCTCGAGGTCGAGGTCCGGGACGGGGACGGCGAGCTGGCGCAGATCCTTCCCTCCCTGGCCATCCCGGTGGTGCTTTCGGGCCGGGCCAGCGGCGATTTCCGGATGATCCAGAGAGGCGGCATCCAGGAGTTCACCGGGAGCTTCGCCAGCCCCGAGATCAAGGGCTACGGACAAACGGCCTCGCGCGTCTCCGGGAGCCTCGCTTGGAAGGACGGCGTGATCTCCTTCCCGGAGCTGGCCATGGACTTCTTCGGCGGCCGGGTCGAGGGCCGGGCCCTCGTCGGCACGATCGACGGCGAGTTCGACGTCAACGCCCGCGGCGAGGAGCTCGATTTTGCCGCGATCGTTCCCTCGGCGTCCGGCCGCCTGTCTCTGTCGGTGGGCGGTCAAGGCGTCTTCGGCCGGGACCGCTTGAAGGGCCTCTTCTCCATCAAGAACATGCTCCTCTCGCCGCTCGACAGGACGGAGGCCCGGGGCGAGCTCCAGATCGGGGCGGTAGGCGGCCGGATCGAGTTGGGCCTCATGGGCGCGCTCGTGCCGGGCGAGAACCCCTTCCAGGGCTCTTTCTCGTTCCCCTTGTCGGGCGAACCTTTCGGGGGCCGCGTCGAGGGCCGGATCTCCGACCTCGATCTCGTGGTCCCCTGGCAGGGGGCCCGGGGCCGGATCGACTTCGCCGCCGAGATCCAGGGGACCGACGAGGAGGCCCTGCTCGGGATCGACCTCGATGTCGAGGCCCCGGTGATGCCTTTGCCCGGCTTCCCTTACCCCGTGACCGACTTCGTGTCCTCCATGCGCTACGCCGATTCCGCCCTGACCCTGACGTCGTTCGGCGGCAAGCTCGGCGGCGGGGCCATCTCGGGCTCGGGCCGGGTCGGCCTGGCCGAGGGCGCCGTCGCCTCGATGGACCTGCGGCTGGAAGGCCGGGACATGGTCCTGGCGCCCTTCGAGCGCATGCGGGCCCAGGCCGACGCGTCGCTGCGCGTCATCAAGGACTCCAGGCACTTCGTGACCGAGGGGGAGATCCTTTTCGAACGACTGTCTTTCAGGCGCGAGATCTACGAGCCCTTCGAGTTCTCCTCGGCGCCCGGCGAGGCGCCCGAAGGCCCTTCGTTCTTCGACGGAATGACCCTGAACATCCGCCTCCGGGGCGATGATGACGTGACCATCGAGAACTCGCTGGGACGCTTCAACGCCCGCTTCGACCTGACCTTGGCCGGTTCCCTCGACGAGCCGGTCCTCCTCGGCGACCTCGACATCGTCAGCGGCGACTTCTATTTCCAGGACCGGAGCTTCCGCGTCATCCACGGCCGGTTGGGCTTCACCGATCCCGTGACGACGGAACCGTACCTCGATTTCCGGGGCGAGGCCTACGTCAAGGACTTCCGGGTGACGCTCACGATGAGCGGGCCTGCGAGCCGGCTCAAGCCGGAGTTCACCTCCTCGCCGCCGCTGCCGCCCGAGGAGATCCTGTCGCTCCTGGCCCTGGGCGAGTCGTTCCGGCGGATGTACTATTCGTATTCAGGGGACCGCAGCACCGCCCTGAACACGGCCTCCCTCCTGACCTACCAGATCGCCGACCTGGCCAAACGCGGCGCGGGCGGGTTGTTCTCGCTGGACCGCTTCAGGATCGATCCCTACATCCCCGAGGGGGCCCCGGGCGGGATCGCGGCCAGGCTCACCGTGGGCAAGAAGATCTCGCAGAGCGTCCTGGTCCTCTATTCGACCGTCCTGGCCAGCTCGAGCGTCAGGTCCGAGATCGACGATTTCCCCATCTTCCGGGTGGAGTGGGATATCAGCCGGCGGTTCTCGCTCGTGGGCGGGCAGGACGACCGGGGAAGGCTTGGGATCGATGTCAAGTTCCGCAGGCGCTTCTAGGCGGCCGGGCCCGGCCGGCCGGGCCGCGGCGGCGCTGGTCCTCGGCCTGGCCCTGCTGTCCGCCGGCGCCCGGGGGCTCGCGGCCCAGGAAGGCGCGATCGTTGAGCGCGTCATCGTCCGTGTCGACGGGCGGCCCGGCGCCGCCGGGCTCCTCGGGCTCATCCCCATCCGGTCCGGCGACGGCTTCTCGGCGCGCCTTGTCGACCGGGGCGTCAAGCAGATCTTCTCGACCGGGCTGTTCGCCGACGTCCGGGTCACGATGAGCGGGGAGGAGCGGGTCGAACTCGTCTTCGACCTCGTCCGGAACGTGTTCATCGACGCCGTCCGGTTCGAGGGCGTCAAGGTCCCGGCGGCCCGTCTCCGGGAGAGCCTGACCGCCCAGAGGCCAGGGGCCTACCTCCAGGAGGACCGCTTGCCGGACGCGGTCGAAGAAGTCAAGCGGGGGCTGCGGCAGGAGGGGTATTTCGACGCAATCGTCAAGGTCGACGTCCGGAAGGACGAGGAAGCTTCGACGGCCAGCCTTGTCTTCCGGGCCCAGGACTGGGCGACCTACCGGGTCGGCGGGCTCGAGGTCGAGTGGAAGGCCGAGATCCCCGAAGGGACGCTTCTAGGGAAAATGAAGACCCGGGTCGGGGACATCTATGTCCCCGCCAGGCTGGCCGCCGATCTCCGGGCCCTGTCGCAGGGGCTGACCCGGTCCGGCTATGTTCGCGCCGAGGTCCGGCTGGCGGGGGAGACCTTCGACGAAGAGAACAGGCGGGTCGACCTCCAAGTCGAGATCGTGCCCAACGAGAAGATCGCCATCGCCATCAACGGGGCCAGGGTCCCGGTCCGCATCGTCGAGCCGATCTGGGAGGAGCGCGTCTTCGAGCCCTGGGGGCTGTCCGAGGGAGAGGCCCGGATCCTGAGCCATCTGCGGCGGCGGGGCTACCTGTTCGCGACCGTCCAGAGCCGCATCGAGAAGGACGGGGACGAGATGCGCGTCGTTCACGACGTGACGACCGGGCCGAAGACCAAGATCGCGGGGGTCGAGTTCCGGGGCCAGTCCTTCGTTTCGGGCGTCGATCTCAAGACCCGCCTGGCTATCCGCGAGGGCGTCCCCCTATTCTCCCTCCTCGGCTATGACCGGCTCTTCTCGATCCCCCGCGAGGTCGAGAACTTCTACAAGGAGAACGGCTTCGCCGACATCCGGGTCCGGCTCGACCTCGTCCGGGTGGAACGCGGGGTGGAGGCCGTGTTCATCATCGAGGAGGGGGCGCGGACGACCGTCGACGGGATCCGCATCGAAGGCGCGTCGCTCATCCCCCCGGAAACGCTCGTCCGGGAGCTCATCAGCCGCGAGGGCGGCCCCTACTTCCCGCCGAACGTCCAGAAGGACGTCAGCCAGATCGAGATGTCCTACCTCAACGAGGGGATCCGCGGGAGCGAGGTCGTCGGCCAAGTCGAGCGCGCGCCGAACGGCCGGTTGACCCTCGTCTACGAGATCAAGGAGGGGACCCGGGTCACGATCCAGGATATCTTCATCGCCGGGAACCGTCTGACCCGGAACCGGATCATCCGCCGGGAGCTGCGCATCGCCAAGGGGGACAAGGCCGACTACACGCGCGTGCAGGAGTCGGAGCGGCGGCTGGAGAACTTGGGCATCTTCTCCGAGGTCCGCCTCGAGGAGGTCCAGACCGGGCCGGCCGACGAGGTCGTCGTCGTCACCGTCCGGGAAGGCGAGATGAACTATACCGGGCTGGGGCTGGGCTTCGAATCCCTCAGCCGGGTGAGCGGTTCCCTGGCCGACTGGCCCAACGAATTCCGGCCCCGCGGCATCGGCGAATACATCCGCAGCAACATCTTCGGGCTCGGCGCCCAGGTCGGCGTCCTCGGCCAGATCAGCAC
>DSDX01000051.1 GCA_011048485.1 Candidatus Aminicenantota bacterium
GCTCTATCTCATGGCTGACATCCAGGTCGAGGTGGCTAGGGTCCCCGAGTATGAGTCGGCTTTCAAGGCCTTGATCGCCGCCCTCGAGAAATCTGGGTTCTCTATGGATTTCTATACCTATGTCACCGACGACAGCCATTATTACGTCATCTGCGGGCTCGAGCGGGGCTACGGCTCGGTCGACGGCCTGCAGAAGGCCTGGCGCGACGCGGCCGCGGACATGGGACTCTCGACGTTCCAGGCCCTCCAGGCCCGAATGGCGGCCGGCGAGATCAGCCGGACCATGCGCTTCTGGACGCTCCGGACCGACCTGTCCTTCTTGCCCTCGCCGGAGCGCCTGAAGCCTGGTGAGGCCGGCTACTATACCTGGGATTACGTTTGGCTCATCCCCGGCAAGGAGGCGGAGTTCGAGGCCCTCAACCGGGAATGGATCTCGCTCAGCGCCGATCGCGGGGCCCGCGACCCCTTCATGACCTACCAGGGCGGGTACGGCAACGATGAGCCGGTCTATGTCTGGTTCGAATACGGCAAGTCCGCGGCCGATTATGCGGCCGCTGAGGAGGCCTACTGGGCCTTGATGGGTGACGCGGGCGCCGACCTGTCCAAGCGGACCCGGGCCCTCATCCGCAGGCTTGACGCCAAGACCGGCCGCTACAGGCCCGACCTGTCCTATGCGCCCGGCCGCTAGCCGCCGCGAACCGCCGAGAAACACGGCCCCGGCCCGTCCCCTGCCCCGCTTCGGCGCTCCGGGAACCGGCCGCCGATCCGAGCCGATCGGCCCAGATCCTGCTAAAATACAAATAGAGAGGCATCGCCCATGGCGGCTTCGAAGCTTGACCAGAAGAAGCTGGCTCTCGTCCACATCGTCAAGAAAGAGCTCGGCTTGAGCGATCCGGTCTACCGGTCCATTCTCGAGCGGGTCGCGGGGGTCCGGAGCGCCAAGAACCTGGACGACCGTGGGTTCCGCAGGCTCATGCGCTTCTTCGTCCGCAGCGACTATTTCCGGGCCAACGCCAACGGCATGACCCTGAAGCAGAAGCTTTTCATCAAGTCCCTGGCCAGCGATCTGGGCTGGGACCCGTCCCATCTGCGCAACTTCATCCGCAAGTACTATCAGCAGGACGGATTGGAGGCGCTGGACCGCCGGACGGCCTCGAAGCTGATCGAGTCTTTAAAGGCCGTCCTGGCTCATGAGACCCGGACCGTATGAGGGCCTTCTCCACCCTCACCGGCGAGGGCGCCGTCCGCCCGGCTTTCCGGAATCCGTCGTCACAGCGATGATCGCTGGCATGATGCAGGCCAGCATGACGGCCGCCGGAATGGCTTGGCTGGCCTCCTTGGCGGGCTTTCCGGTCCGGAGTCACTCATAACGCAGCGATTCGACGGGATTGGCCCGGGCCGCTTTCCTCGCCTGGAGGGTCACGGTCGTCAGGGCGATGATCAGGGCGAAGACCGCGGAGCTGACGAAGACGAGCGGGGACAGATCGGTCCGGTACGCGAAATTCTGAAGCCAGTTCCTCAGCACGGCGTAACTGACCGGCCAGGCGATGACATTGGCGGCGAGCACCCACATCAGAACATCCCGGGAGAGGAGCAGGATGATCCCCGGAGCCGAAGCGCCCATGACCTTGCGGATCCCGATCTCCTTGATCCTCTGCTCGGTGCTCAGCGAGGACAGGCCCCAAAGTCCGAGGCCGGTGATGAAGATGCCGAGAAACGTCAGCGCGCCGATGAGCTGCCTGAGGCGCTCCTCCTTCCCGTAGAACCTTTGGAAATCGTCGTCCAGAAAGAAATATTCGAAGGGGTACTCGGGAAAGAGGCGGGCCCACGTCCGCTCGGCGAACCGGACCATGTCCCGCAAACCGCCGGCCTCGACGGAGAGCGTGAAGTAGCCGATGGGCCGCCCTCCGGCCCGGAAGTGCTGAAGGACAAGCGGTTCGATAGGGCTCTGGAGTCCCATGTAGTGGAAGTCCTTGACCACGCCGATGATCGGCCGGGCATCCTCGTCGCCGCCCAGAACGATCTCCCTGCCCAGGGCGTCCTCGGGCGAGGCCCAGCCGAGATCGCTGACGGCGGTCTCGTTGAGGAGAACGGCTCCCGCGGCATCGGACGGCATGGCCCTATCGAACGTCCGGCCCCCGACGAGTTCGATCCCATACTGACTCAGGAAATCGAAGTCCAGCCCCAGATCATAGAAGGCCCGCTTGTGGCTCCAGTCTTCGTCCGACTTGCGGACGGAGTTCTGGGTCATGCCCCGTCCGGGAACCCAGGTGGACACGGAGATCCGCTCGATCGCGGGATGACGGGCGAACTCCTCCTTCAAGGACAGGGCTCGGTTCGTTATGTTCTCGAGGGCCGAGGCCGGCACTTTCATTCCCGAGCCGGCCCTGAGGACGATGAGGTCCTCCGTTTTGAATCCGAATTGGCGCTGATCCTTCATGAACGAGATCTGCCTGTTGATCAGTAAGGCGCAGATGATGAGAACAGAGGCGACGGCGAACTGGAGGGTGACGAGGGCCTTGCGCACGACCTGGCTTTTCGCCCCCGACGGCGTGATCCCTTTGATGATCTGTTCCGGGGAAAAGCGGGCCATGAAGAACGCCGGATAGCTCCCCGCGCCCAGGCCCGCGACCAGGGTCAGTCCGCCGAAGAACAGGACATACACCGGTTTGAGGATATCCCGGCTCTCCAAGGAGAGCCCGACAAGGTTTTGGAACGCGGGGACAGCGATGACGGTGAGCCCGATGGCCCCGGCCAGGGCCAGCAAGATGATCAGGAGCGCCTCGCCGGCGAACTGCCGGACGAGCTGCATCCGGGTCGCGCCCACGACCTTCCGGATCCCGACCTCGGTAGCCCGTTGGATGGACCGCGCCGTCGACAGATTGACGAAGTTGAAGCAGGCGATGAAGAAAACGAAGCTGCCGATGACCGACAGGATCAGGAGGTTGGTGGCGTTTCCCGGGGGCTTGATCTCGCCGCCCAGCCTCGACCGGAGATGGATGTCGGTGACGTTCTGGAGCATATACCGGTAGTCCCATCCCGGGGATTCGAGCTCATCCGCCAGCGGTTGGATCTGCTCTTCGAACCGGCGGGGATCACTTCCCTCGGCCAATTCCACGTAGGTGTAAAATTCGTTTTTCGTCCAGTTCTCCTTGGTGAACGCCTGGTCGCCGGCGAATCTATCAAAGGAGGCGATGAAGTTGTATCCGAGATGGGAATTGTTCGGAGCGTCCGGGACGACCCCCGTCACCTCGTAGTCGGTGTCGCCGATCGCCAGGCGCCTGCCCAACGGACTGACGGCGCCGAAATATTTCCGCCGCATCGTCTCCGTGACCAGGAGGGTGCCGGGCCGGGAGAGCGCCGTGTCCGGATTCCCGGCGGACAACCGGATCCCGAAATAAGGGATGAACTCAGGATCGCCGTAAAGAATCCCGTCCTCCTGAAAGATCCTATCCTGGAAGGCGACCACTTGGTTGGATTCCCGGGCGAACCGGACGATCCGTTCGACCTGGGGGAAGCGGTCGTGAAAGGCCAGAGCGGCGGGAGCCGAGATCTGGGCCGACTCCCAGGTCGCGTCCTCTCCCCTGATGCTCAGGGCGACCCGGTATTTGTCCTGGGCTTCGGGAATGAAACGGTCATAGGTCAGTTCGAAGTGAACGTAGAAGAAGAGCAGGAAACAGGTGGCCATCCCGGTCGCCAATCCGAACACGTTGACCGCGGAATAGCCTCGATGCCTGGCCAGTCGCCTGAAAGCGTACTTGAGTTGGTTCTTGAACATGACCGCCTCCCGCCTGGCTTCGTTCATCGTGATCATACCAGAAGATTTCCCGGGTATCAACTAAGTTTATAGTTGTCCAGGTACGGCCCGCCGGCGCATTGACCGCGGGCGTTCGCATCTGGTATGGTTCGCGGCGAAGGGAACGATGTCCGAACTCGGGCCCATCATTCAGGCCCTGACGAGGCCCGGCGGCCGCGAGGAGCCGGCCTTCGCCTTCGATCCTGTTTCGGGCGGCGCCGCCCAGAGCCTCAACGCCGCCTTCCTGATCCTCCTCCAGGGCCCCTCTCACCCCGACCACGCCAGGGCCGGCGAATACCTCGAGGCGGCACGGGGCTCTCCGGACTGGGACGAAGCGGCTTGCTTCTATCTCGAGGGCACGGCGCACATAGCGGAGGAGATCGCCGAGGCTCGGCGCGACGATCCCGGGTTCGCCCACCGCCTCGAAAGCCTCACCGTGTGGGCGGCCGATCCGCGGAATTTGACCGACGGCCGCAAAGCGGCGGAAGCGTTCTGGGCCGTCTTCTTCCCCGAGGCGCTTGGGATCCTGAGCGACAGGACGGGACGCCTCCAGGCCCTGCGCGCCAGGCGCCGGGTGTCCATCGACCGTCCGAATCCCTCGCCGCTCGCCGACCCCGCCCGGGAGCTCCTCTTCACCGCGAACGCGCTCCTGACCGCGCCTTCCGAGGCCTCCGATCGGGGCTCGCCCGGGATCGACGAGGACCTGATGCGGGCGGCCCGCGCCGCCGGCCGGGAGCCACAACTCTTCTGGTACGACCATCCCATCCCTCTCGGCGGCCGGCCGGAGAACAACGAGATCCTCCACGGTCTCGGGGGACTCGAAGAGGCCTTCAGGTTCGAGCGCGAGCGGGGCCGGATAGACCCCGGAGAAAGGCCCGTCTGTCTGCTCTCAGTCTCGGTAACGCACGCCGGCCTCCATCATCTCGCCCGAAGATACATCCGGGAGGAGATCGGACGCCGCGGCGGCCTGAGCTCCCTGGACCTGTTCGCGTTCACGGAGACCGACACGCGGAGGATCGTCGCGGATGTCCTCGCCCCGGCCCGGGCCCGCTACCTCAGCAGCCCGCCGGCCGAGAAGGAGCTCGGCGTGTTCGGCGTCGACGGGGAGTACGGCCGGCACTACAGCTTCCTCAAGGCCGTGGCCGCCTTCTGGAGCGTCCTCGTCGATTCCCGCGTCCGGGCGACCTTCAAGATCGACCTGGACCAGGTCTTCCCCGAACAGGAGCTCGTCGCCGAGACGGGGCGCTCAGCCTTCGAGCATTTCCTGACCCCGCTCTGGGGGGCCCTGGGCCGCGACGCCCTCGGTCGGCCGGTCGAGCTGGGCATGATCGCCGGGGCCCTGGTCAACGCCTGCGACATAGCCGGATCGCTATACACGCCCGACGTCCCTTTCCCCGACCGCGACCCGTCCTATGACGAATTCGTCTTCTGCGGCGCCATGCCCCAGGCGCTCTCGACGGAGGCGGAGATGATGGCCCGCTACGGCCGAGGCGGTCCGGACGGGCAAGAGGCTTGCCTCGAGCGCGTCCACGTCACCGGCGGCACGAACGGCATCCTCGTGGACAGCCTGCGGCGCCACCGCCCGTTCACCCCGTCCTTCGTGGGCCGGGCGGAGGATCAAGCCTACATCCTCTCCGCCCTCGGCGGCGACGGTCCCCGGCTGGCCTACCTGCACCAGGACGGCCTCGTCATGCGGCACGACAAGGACGTCTTCGCCAGGGAAGCCGTGGCCGCCGCCCGCCTCGGCAAGCTCATCGGGGACTATGTCCGGATCCTCTACTTCTCCGCCTACGCCCGGGTCGTCGCCAAAGACGTCCGTGAGCTGAAGGACCGGATCGATCCGTTCACCGGCTGCTTCGTGTCCGCCATCCCGGCGACGGTCGTCCATCTCCGCTTCGCGCTCAAGGCGGCCTCGCTCTTCGCCGCCGGGGACGACGCGGACGGGGACCGGTTTGTCCGCGAGGGCGCCTCGCGCATCCGCAAGGCCTTGGCCTTCGCCTGCGGCGAGGACAGCGCCCTTCGGCGGACCTACCTCGCGGAGCGCGCGGGTTGGGACCTTTTCTACGCGACGCTCGCCGCGCTCGAAGGAGCCCTAAGCCGCGAGGATCCTTTCGCCCGGGGCCTTCGCGAGAGGGCCCGGGCCATCGTCGAAAACTGCCGCATCCCGACCGAAAGGAGAGACTGATGCTCGCTGACGCCCCCCGGAGATACTCGTTCCTGGACCGCGACGGGCGGCCCCTCGACCTCGGCCGGTCCGAGGCCTTCGACCAACACGGCCCCCGCCGCGGCCCGGACCTCGACGGCCTGACGGCGATCGTCGTCATCTCGGCGGAACGCGGGGCGGACACCCGCCGGTGCGTGGATTCGATCCTGGCCGGGACGCCGGAGCCTTTCGAGATCATCCTCAGCGACGTCGGATCGGGCCCCGAGACGCTCGAGGTCCTCAAGGCCCTCGAGGACGCCCACGGGAACATCCACGTCATCTATAACGCGAAAAGCACGGGCACGACGGGCCAGCGCAACCAGGGCATCTTCTTCTCCCGCGGCGGCCATGTCGTCCTGATGGACAACGACGTCCTCGTCCAGCCCGGCTGGCTCGGGCCTCTCCTCGAGCGGTCGGCCGCCGATCCCCGGGCCGGGCTGGTCGGGGCCAAGCTGCTCAAGGCCGAGATCGAGAAGGTCTACTACTGCGGCGCCCACACGATCACGCTCGAAAAGGCGGGCCGCGTCTACGGCATCGGGCTCGTCAAATCGGGGCCCCTGGCCGACCTCGACAGGAACGACGCCTCGGTCCTGCGCGAAGGCGAGGTGCCGTGGTACACGACCACCGCGCTGCTGGCCAAGCGGCGGGCCCTCTTCGAGGCCGGTGGTTTCGACGACGTCGGCGACGGCCGGGGCATCTTCATCGCCAACGAGGACAAGGACCTGAGCTTGAGCGTCCGCCAGGCCGGCTACCGGATCCTCTACTGCCCGGCCTCCGAGGCCATCCACAACCACGACTACTCCAAGGTGGACCGGAAGGACGCCTACCACAGCCAATACCGGCTGCGGATGGAGCAGATCCACAAGGACACGGAGTATTTCCTGCGGAAATGGGACATCACCTACATGATCGAGAAGCTCCCCCACGAGGACAACAGCCGCCGCTGGGACGGCCGGGAGCTTGTCGCCGTCGATCTCGACCTCGGATCGGCCGAGCTCAGGGACGACGTCGTCACGCTGGCCGCGAGGGCCGGCGGTTAGATCGCAGTCCCCCTGAGTTCTCGGTCGGCTGAACGGCCTCCGAAAGCGCCAAGACGACGGCGAAGCCGAGGGCATTGTAAAGGAACTTGAACTCGAACCCCTGTCCGATATCGGACAGGGGTTCGAGTTCAAGTTCCTTTA
>DSDX01000333.1 GCA_011048485.1 Candidatus Aminicenantota bacterium
ATCGTGAACACGCATCCCGAGATCACCCAGGTCTTCAGCTTCGTCGGCGGCTTCGGCGGCAGCGGGGTGAGCTCGGGCATGATGTTCATCACCCTCGTCCCGCCGAGCGAGCGCAAGATGGACCAGGAGGAGTTCTCGTCCGTCCTGCGCCGGGAGCTCAACGCCGTTCCCGGCCTCCGGGCGGTCATCCAGGACACCTCCCAGCAGGGGCTCACGGCCCAGCGCGGCTTTCCGATCGAGTTCTCGGTCCGGGGGGCCGACTGGGGCGAGCTCGTCCCCCTGAGCCAGAAGCTCATGGACGCGCTCGTGCAGAGCGGGACCGTGGTCGACCTCGATTCGGATTACCGGGTCGGCATGCCCGAGCTGAGGGTGACCCCGGACCGGGCCGTCTGCGCCGACGTCGGCGTCTCCGTCGACGACGTGGCCACGACCATCAACGCCCTCGTCGGGGGCATCCGGGTCGGCAAGTACAGCTCGGGCGGGCGGCGCCTCGACGTCAGGGTCAAGCTCATGGCCGCGCAGCGGTCGCGGCCCGAGGACATCGCGCGCCTCCGCGTCCGGGCCCGCAACGGCGAGCTCGTGCCCCTGTCGTCCCTGGTCGTCTTCGAGGAGCACGCCGCGCTCCAGGCCATCACCCGGCGCGACCGGGAGCGGGCCATATCGATCTACTCCAACGTGGCCCCCGGCCATTCCCAGGGCGAGGTCCTGAGGCTGATCGAGGAGCTCGGCGACGACCTCCCGGTCGGCAACCGGGTCGTCCTGGGCGGCTCGAGCATGGCCTTCCGCGAATCAATGAGCAGCCTCTTCTTCGCCATGGGCCTGGGCATCCTCATCGCCTACATGATCCTGGGCTCGCAGTTCAACTCGTTCAAGGACCCGGTCACGATCATCACCATCCTGCCGCTCTCTGTCGCCGGTGCCGCCTTCGCCCTGCTCCTGGCCGGCCAGTCCCTGAACATCTTCAGCATGATCGGCTTGCTCCTGCTAATGGGCATCGTCAAGAAGAACTCCATCATCCTGGTCGACTACGCCAACGCTTTCAAGGAGAAGGGCTTCGCGGCCCGCGAGGCCATGGAGAAGGCCGGGCCCATCCGGCTGCGGCCGATCCTGATGACGGCCACGGCCACGTTCATGGCCGCCCTGCCGCCGGCGCTCGGTCTCGGCTCGGGCGCCGAGATCCGCATGCCCATGGCCATCGCCGTCATCGGCGGCCTGCTCCTGTCGACGCTCCTGAGCCTGATCGTCATCCCGGCCTTCTACGTGGTGTCGGACAGGCTGGTGGGCAAGAAGAAAAAGGCAGAAGTCCCGGAGAGCCCGGTCTCGAGCGGCGCCCGGGCCTAAGCTTTCTTGTCGGACGCGCCGGGCTTGGTCAAGGGGATCCCCTTGGCGCAGAACGGACAGGCCTCCGGCTCGAAGGCCTCGACCTTGAGGGCCAGCAGGCTCGCGACCGGCCGGCCCTCGACGGCGACGGCCCCGGCGCTGCGGTCGACGAGGACGTAGATCCCGGCCACGGACACTTGGCGCTCCTTCAGGCAGGCCAGGACCTCCTGGATGGACCCGCCCGTCGTCAGGATGTCCTCGACGACGACGGCCCGCGAGCCCCCGAGCCCGGAGAATCCCGAGCGGACGGTCATCTTCTCGTCGGCCCGCTGGGTGAAGGCGAACCGCTTCCCGAGCTTGAGGGCGACGAGGAAACCGATGGCGATGGCGCCGTAGGCCGGCGAGACGACGTAATCGAAGTCCGGGACTTCGCGCCGGATCTTGGCGGCCAGGAGGTCGACGATCTTCTCGAGCGAGGCCGGCTTCTCGATGAGCCGGATCTTCTCGAAATACCACTCCGAGTGCTTGCCCGAGGTCAGCTTGAAGTGTCCTTGCAGAAGGGCGTCGCTCTGTTTGAACAGGTCGAGAACGGTCTCATTCTCGGTCGGCTGGGTCATCTCGACCCTCCTTCGCTCGTCTTGGCGTCCCGCCCGGACGGGCCGCCGCCGAGGCGGAACGCCCCTCTCTTATAGACGATTGCGGTCCGGAGGGCAAGAGGGCATCGGTGGAAGGAGTCGACGGATTGACCCGCCCGGGCTCAGCCGCTCCTCGAAGAAGGCGATCAGGGCCGGGAGATCGACCTCGTGCCCGGCGCCCTCGATATTGAAAACCTCTTTTCAAGGATGATATATTGGCTCAAGGGGTGGACATCCTGCGAGACGACGCCCTTGAAAGAAGCCCGGGGCGAAGGCGAAAAAACATAATCCTGACACAAGCTTCATTCCAGCCTGACTTGTCCGGCTATATGCTTGGGAATCGATATCCGCGGCGAAGGTTGCCTTGAGATTAACGGTCTGGCTTCAGCCGCCCCGTCGGACCCTGTCGGTTTTCCTTTGTCTCATACTTATCCTGGGCGGCGCGCTGGCCTGGCTCGGCTGGCAATGGCTTAAGCAGGACAGGGCTCTCGAGCGGCAGCGGCTTCAAGAGAGCCTGGAACGCTCGGCGGACCGCATGGCCGCCGTCCTTCAGCAAAGTCTTGCCGATTTGGAAGGCTTTTTGAGCTTCGTCCCGGACTCCGGAGTGAGGGAACCGCCGGCCGGCGTCATGATCCTTCAAGCGACAAGCCACGGCGTCAGCGCTTATCCGCCCGGGACCCTGCTCTTTTCTCCCGTGGTTCTGGCCGAAGACGAGCCTCCGGCCGGGAGGTTCGCCCCCGGCGAAACCCTGGAGTTCCAACGCAACGATCCGGCTCGAGCGGCCGAAGTCTTCCGGGAGCTCACCCAGTCCCCGGATCGCGGCGTTCGCGCCGGCGCCCTGCTGCGTTTGGGCCGGAACCTCCGCAAAATCGGCCGGAACGAGGAGGCCCTTCGAGCGTTCGGCCAGCTCGCTCGGCTCGGCCAAACCCCGGTCCTGGGACTGCCGGCGGAGCTGATGGCGCGCGAATCGGCCGGTTCGCTATTGGAGGGGACTGGCCGGATCGAAGAGCTGCGAAAGGAAGCCTCTCTCCTGCACGAGGCCCTGTGGAGCGGCCGCTGGAGCCTGCTCCGTCCGGCCTGGGAGTTCCATGTGGAAGAAGCGAAGCGGTGGTTTGGGGCCGGCCCGCTGACGGAACGCGAACAGAACGCGTTCGCGCTCTCGAACGCGGCTGAATCGCTCTATGGCCGTTGGATAGTCGAGCGGGAAGCCAGAAGCCGCCGTGCCGAAAAAACGGGGGAGTGTCCGGTCTTGATGACTTGGGACGGGACCGCCGATCGTTTGGCCGCCGTATTGGCGGGGCCTGCCTACCTCGCTTCGACGTGGACGCCGGCTTTGCAAGACGGAGCCGTCCAGGGCGCCTTGATCGATGCGGACGGACACGTTTTGATCGGCTCGGTTAAAAAGGACGGCCGCCAGGCCCTGAGAACGGCGGCGGCCACGGGGCTTCCCGGAACCTTGCACGCGACCAGCGTTGGTCCCGGGCCGGAATCGGCCGGCCTTGCCGGGCGACGCCGCCTTCTGCTCCTGGGTTTTGCGGTCCTGGCGCTTTCTCTTTTGGCCGGCTCCTATTTTATCGTTCGCTCCATCGGCCGCGAACAGGCCGTCGCCAGGCTTCAGTCCGAGTTCGTGTCGGCCGTGTCGCACGAATTCCGGACGCCGCTCACGTCGCTGCGCCAGCTTTCGGAGATGCTGTCCAAGGGCAGGATACCGACGGAGGATCAGCGGCAGAAATCCTACGACATCCTGTCGCACGAAAGCGAGCGGCTGCAGAGACTCGTTGAGTCGCTGCTGGATCTTGGCCGCATCGAGGCGCGCGCGTTCCGCTATCACTTCGAACATCTCGATCCCGGGGCGTTCGTCAGCGGGCTGGTGGCCGAATTCCGGAGACAAGCCGCTGCTCAGGGCTATCGTGTCGAGCTTTCGCTCGAGGGAGAACAGCCGCCCCTATTGGCCGACCGCGAAGCGCTCGGTTTGGCCTTGCGGAATCTGCTCGACAACGCGGTCAGATATTCGCCGGACTGCCGAAACGTCTGGGTCGAGGCAGGGCGCGAGGGCGGTCGCTTGGCCATCCGCGTCCGTGACAGGGGCCTGGGCATTTCGGGCCCGGAGCAGAAGAAAATCTTCAGGAAATTCGTCAGAGGCGCCGGCTCGAGGGAAGCCCATATCCGCGGGACCGGCATCGGTCTGACCCTGGCAAGCAGCATCGTCGAAGCTCACGGCGGCGAGATCTGCCTGGAGAGCGAGCCCGGCAAGGGCAGCACGTTCACCATCCTGCTGCCGTTGGAGAAGAAGGCATGAAACGCATCCTGGTGGTCGAAGACGAATCCGCCATCGCCTTTGGTCTTCAGCTCGATTTGAAGAACGAAGGATACGACGTCGAGATCGCATCGAACGGCGAAAGCGCTCTCCGGCACGCCCAGAAAGAAGCCTACGACCTCATTCTGCTCGATGTCATGCTGCCGCGCAAAGACGGCTACGAGGTCTGCCGCGACTTACGCCGGGTCGGATTGAAGACTCCGATCATCATGCTGACAGCGAAGACCCACGAGGCGGAGAAAGTCCTGGGGCTGGAGACCGGCGCCGACGACTATGTGACCAAGCCCTTCAGCCCCCGCGAGCTCCGGGCCAGGATCAAGGCGGCGCTGCGCCGCACGGCGGGAGACGATGTGCCAGCCTACAGGTTCGGCGACGCGGAAGTCGATTTCAAGCGTTGCGAGCTGCGACGCGCCGGGAAACCTGTGGATCTGACGGCCCTCGAGTTCAAGCTGCTCGCCGCCTTCGTCACCGATCGTGTGGTCGACAATCACGTCGTCACGCTGCGGAAAAAAATCGAGCCGGACCCTTCGAAACCGCGTTATATCATTTCCGTCCGCGGCATGGGCTACCGTTTCGACGGCTGAATCAAACCCAATCCTGACAATTGCGCATATACTCGCCTGACATTGGGGCCGTAACATGACGAGCGGGAGGCAAGAGTCATGAAACGAACAACGTCGGTTCTCTTGACGGGGTTGCTCAGTGCAATGCTATTCGCCGTGTTACTGGCGAATCAGGCGAAAGAAACCCAGGCGGAAGTCGCGCTGCAGGCCGCCATGAAAACGGAAAACGTGGATGGAGATCTGAGGAGCGCCATCGAGCAGTATGGGAAGATCGCCGCGCTGCCCGGCGCCGGTCGGGGCACGGTCGCGACCGCTCTGCTGCGGATGGGGCAGTGCTATGAAAAACTGGGCAGCGTGGAAGCGACGAAGGCCTACGAGCGGGTCGTGCGCGAGTTTGCCGACCAGAAAGTAACCGTGGCCGCCGCCCGGGCGCGTCTTGCTGTGCTGGGACAAGGGCCGAGCGCGGCGTCGGGCCTGTCCGTCCGCCGGGTCTGGGCCGACGCGCCGCGATATGGAGCCCAGGGCAAGCCTTCCCGCGACGGCGCATATCTGACTTTCCGGACTGCGGGCGAGGACCTGGCCATCCGCGATCTCGCCACGGGGCAGATTCGACAGCTGACCAAACACCAGAGCGGGCAATCCGCTTGGAACTCTGTTCCATCTCCGGATGGAAAGCAGATCGCCTACCTCTGGAGAGAGGCGGACGCGTGGGAACTGCGGGTTATCGGACTGGAGGGGGCCGAGCCCCGCGTTCTCTGTCATAAAGCCGATGCGGACGTGGTCAGGCCGTCGGACGCGGTAAGACCGTTTCCCGCCGATTGGTCCCCGGACGGCACGAGCATTCTGATCGTCCTCTGGCATTTCATGGACCCGGGCAGCGAAATCGCGCTGGTTTCCGCGCGGGATGGCTCCATGCGCGTTCTGAAGGATCTTGACAAGCGCCTCACGGAACGCCCCCGTTTCTCTCCAGACGGCCGTTTCATTGTCTTCGACCGTCAGCAGCGCCCGGGGGAAAAGAGCGACATCTTTGTCCTTGCCTTGGACGGAGGGCGCGAGATCCCGCTCATCGAACACCCGGCCAATGACATGGCTCCCGACTGGATGCCGGACGGCAAGGGAATCCTGTTTTTCAGCGACCGGACGGGGACCATGAGCGTCTGGTGGATCCCGTTTATCGAGGGCAGCCCCCGGGGGGCTCCCGAGTTGCTCAAGCCTGACGTGCGGGGCAACTCCATGGGATTTACCCGAAACGGTTCCTACTACTACAGCATGGGCACGGATGCGAGTGATGGGTACATCGCCGAGCTCGATCTGACGACGGGCAAGCTCAATTCAGCGCCGAGAGCTGCCGAGGAACTTTTCATCGGCTCCAACGGCGGTCACGAATGGTCGCCAGACGGCCGACAGATGCTGTTCGTTTCGATGCGGGGACCGGGAGCGTCGAAAGACAGGGCGATTCCTTGCATCCGCTCCACGGTAAGCGAGGAAGTACGTGTCTTGAGCTCCAAGCTCGTCCATGTATCCCATGTTCGCTGGGCGCCGGACGGTCGCTCCGTTCTGGCTCTCGCAACCGATCCTGCCTCGATTTTCGGCGCCTTCCGCTTTGACGTCCAAACCGGCGATATCCTCCCGATCCCGATGCCTCCCGAGTTCATAGGCTGGTTACCAGCCATGTCCCAGGACGGCAAGGCCGTTTACTACCAAGCCGCGCTCAAAGATCCGAGAAGGTATAGCGTCATGGAGCGGGACCTCGAGACCGGAAAAGATCAGGAACTTTATAGCGGAGACGCGCGTTTCAGGAGCCGCTTAACTCTTTCTCCAGACGGGCGGCAATTGGCTTTCGTTCTAGGCGACCAACCTGAAGACGAATTTCCTGTAATAAAAATCATGCCCGCAGCGGGAGGAGAAGCGCGCGACGTGCTGCGCGGAGTACAGTTGCCACTCTGCGAAGCCCCGATCGCCTGGACGCCCGACGGCGCGAGCCTGCTCTTTATCAAGCAACTCGGACCGACGCCGCTCTCGAAGACCGAACTGTGGTCAGTCTCCGTGCGGGGCGGCGAACCTCGCAAGCTGGGGCTTGCCGTAGAGGGAATGATCCATATTTCCCTCCATCCGGACGGTCGGCATATCGCTTTCACCAAGGCCCAGAATAGAGACGAGGTCTGGGTGATGGAGAATTTCCTGCCGCCCGCGAAAGCCGTGAAATAGAGGCGAGACCCGTCCCGTCATCCGCCCGGGTCGGCTCAATCGCAAGCCATTGACATCTGCTTGGGAAGGCGAAACCCTCCTTAGCGAAATGGGAAACGTTGATCG
>DSDX01000265.1 GCA_011048485.1 Candidatus Aminicenantota bacterium
GGAGAGGCCCGATTATACAAAAACGCGTTCAAATCGATTACGGCAAAAATCGGCCGTATCCCATGAAATATCTATAGGCTGCAGAGGTTTTGAAAATCGTCAATCGGACAGGCCTGGGGTCAAACCTACCTTTTGCAGCAAAAGGTAGGTTTGACCCCATCCCATTGAGGATAAAGATGCGCGAACGACGCCGCTCGAGACCGACCCGGCGCGCGCCCGGCGCTATCTGACCGATCTGACCTTCGAGCGGATGGAGAAGCTCGTCGACATCTACCGGCGGCTCCGCCTGACCCTCCTGACCAAATACTCGGGCGACAGCGTCTGAACCCCTCCCGGAGAGGGTCAGATCTACTTTTTTTCGAAAAAAGTAGATCTGACCCTTTCTGGCCCTTGACAACCGGACTAATTGTATTATATTCTTACTTAGTAATATTTCTTAATTGGAGCAAGCCCCAGGTGAAACGGACCCCGACCGAGATCGAGACGATGATGGCCGATTTCGAATCGGTCCTCCGCCGCAAGGGCGTCAAAGTAACGCCACAGCGGCTGGAGATCTACCGGCGCACGGCCGAAACGGGCGACCATCCCGACATCGAGAGCATCCACCGCCGGGTTCTCAGATCCATGCCCCACATCTCGCTCGACACCGTCTACCGCGCCCTGTCCCTCTTCGCCGATCTCGGCCTCGTCTGCACAGTCAGGCCCCAGGCCCGCCAACACGTTCGCTTCGACGCCAATATCCTTCCCCATCACCACTTCATCTGCGAACGCTGCGGCGCGACCCTCGACTTCGAGGACCGGGCCTTCGACGAGCTCCGGATCCCCGCCGCGGTTTCAGCGCTCGGCCGCGTCACCTCGCGCCACGTCGAGCTCCGGGGCCTCTGCGCCCGTTGTGCGGCGGTCGTCCCGGCTTCCCGCGCGGCCCGGCGCCCGGCCATCGCCTCACCGCCCGATCGGGACACCGTCCCATCGCCGATATCCAAAACCGACAAGGAGAAATTGACATGTCCGACAGCAAAAAGACCCTGACGCTGGGCTTCGGAGCGCCCGTCGACAACGACCTGAACTCGGTGACGGCCGGCCCCAAGGGCCCCGTCCTCATTCAGGACGTCCACGTCGTCGAGAAGCTGGCCCATTTCGACCGCGAGCGCATCCCCGAGCGCGTCGTCCACGCCAAGGGCGCCGGCGCGCACGGCCACTTCGAAGTCACCGCCGACGTCACCAAGTACACGCGGGCCAAGTTCCTGTCCAAGGTCGGCCAAAAGACCGACGTCTTCGTCCGCTTCTCCACTGTCGGCGGCGAGAAGGGCTCGGCCGACTCCGAGCGCGATCCCCGCGGCTTCGCCGTCAAGTTCTACACCGAAGAGGGCAACTACGACATGGTCGGCAACAACACGCCGGTCTTCTTCATCCGCGACGCCATGAAGTTCCCCGATTTCATCCACACCCAGAAGAGGAACCCGGCCACCAACCTCAAGGACCCGGACATGTTCTGGGATTTCCTGTCGCTGACCCCCGAGTCCATCCACCAGGTCACCATCCTATTCTCCGACCGCGGCACCCCCCGCTCCTACAGGAACATGAACGGCTACAGCAGCCATACCTACATGTGGTACAACGCCAAGGGCGAGCACGTCTGGGTCCAATACCACTTCAAGACCCTCCAGGGCATCCAGAACTTCGACGGGCCCGAGGCCGACCGGATGCGCGGCGTCGACCCCGATGTCGCCACCCGCGACCTCCACAACGCCATCGTCAAGGGCCAATTCCCGGCCTGGCGCGTCGAGGTCCAGATCATGACCCCCCAGCAGGCGGCGGACTACCGGTTCGATCCCTTCGACATCACCAAGGTCTGGCCGCACGCCGACTTCCCGCCGATGGAGATCGGCCGCATGGTCCTCGACCGCAATCCGGAGAACTATTTCGCCGAGGTCGAGCAGGCCGCCTTCTCTCCCGGCAACTTCGTGCCCGGCATCGGGCCCTCGCCCGACAAGATGCTCCAGGGACGCCTGTTTAGCTACCCCGACACCCATCGCCACCGCCTCGGCGCCAACTATCACCTCCTTCCCATCAACGCGCCGAAGGCCGCCCCGATGCGTAACTACCAGCGGGACGGCGAGATGCGCTTCGACGGCAACGGCGGCGGCGGGCCCAACTACTGGCCGAACAGCTTCGGCGGCCCGGCCCCCGATCCCTCCTACGCCCTCCCGCCCATCGACGTCGCCGGCATGGCGGCGCGGCACGCCTATGTCCTGGGCGACATCGACTTCGTCCAGGCCGGATGGCTCTACCGCAAGGTCATGACCGATACCGACCGCGACCACCTCGTGGCCAACATCGTCGGCCACCTCAAGGGCGCGCAGAAGCGGATCCAGCTGCGGCAGACGGCCCTCTTCCACAAGGCCGACGCCGAGTACGGCGAGAGGGTCGCCAAGGGCCTCGGGCTCGACGCGAACGAGGTCAAGAAGCTGGCGGCCATGTCGCAAGAGGACCGGGTCAAGGCCACCGAGGCCTGAGCTCGGCCGGACCTCGGGAACCAGCAAGTCGGACCGGGCCGGCCCGCGCCGGCCCGGGTCTTTTTCGAGGCGGCAGCGCGCCCGCTGCCGGCCCGGAGCGTTGCCCTCCACTCCCGAGCCCGGTCCCGCTTGGGAAAACGCGCCGGGTGGTGTATAATGAATGTCCATCTGAGGGAGGGATCCATGGCGAAAAGAGAGATCGTCATCACGAGTCTGGACGAGAAGCGCCTCACGGCAGTCCTGAACTCGCCCGCGATCCAGAGGGGTCCCGACCGGGAACGGCTGGCGGAGCTCCGCGCCGAGCTCGAGAGGGCCGCCATCGTCGAGCCCGGCGAGGTCCCGGCCGATGTCATCACCATGAATTCCCAGGTCCGGGTACGCGACAAGGCCACCGGCGAGACCCACGACTACACCCTGGTCTATCCGCACGAGGCCGACATCACCCGCGGCCGGATCTCGGTGCTGGCGCCCATCGGCACGGCCCTCCTCGGCTACCGGGCCGGGGACGTCATCGAATGGCAGGTGCCCTCGGGCACCCGCATCCTCGAGGTTGAATCCGTCCTCTACCAGCCGGAATCCGCCGGCGATCTGAACACCTGACAGCGGCGGCCGTCAGGGCCTGTCCTCAGAACCTGTCGAAGTGAACGACGGCTTCCCGCGCCCTCTTGGGGACGTGGAGGCGCCCCGCTTCGTCCTTCCAATAGCGGCAGGATTCGCCCATAACCTCGGCCATCGGCTCCTCGGCCGGATAGCCCAGGGCCAGGACCGAGTCGACGCGGTAGTGCCCGGGGACGCCCAGGATGGCCCGCAGCCTGTCCCTGTCGATCGACAGCATCCAGCAACTCCCGACGCCCTCCCCGAGGGCAGCCAGGATCATGTTCTCCATGGCCGCGCCGACATCATACTCGAACATCGTGTCCCTGATCTTCGTGTTGACGAGCGTGACGATGTAGGCCGCGGGCGCCTCCCCGGGCCCCGGGTCGCCGGCCGGGGCGATATAGGCCGCCCATTTCAGGCAGGGGAAGATATCCCCCTTCGGGCCGTTCCCGTCGACGACGATGAACTCGAGGGGCTGGAGGTTGGCCGCCGACGGCGCCAGCCGTCCGGCCTCGGCGAGCCTTTCGAGGAGCTCCCGCGGCACGGGATCCGGCTTAAAACGACGGATGGTCCTCCGCGCGACCGCGAGATCGAAAACGTTCTTGCCTTCCTGACACATGCCGGGTCTCCTTAGCGTGGATCGTTCTCCGTGATTCTCGCTTTTTTGCCGTCCTTTGGCAAGCCCGGGCCCTTCGTCCCTCGCCGCGCCGCCCTACCCGGGTCGGCGACGACCGTCAGGCCCGACTCCCCGTCCGCTCCATGGCCGGCGCCTTGAGCATGAAGACGGCCGTCGATGCGAGCAGGAACAACCCCGCGACGCGGTACATCCACCGGTACCCGGCCATGTCGGAGACCCATCCGAAGAAGGGCGATCCAAGCCCCATGCCGACGTCGAACAGAGACAGGTAGAGGCTGATGGCCAGCCCCTTGTTCGCCCGTCCCAAGAAATCGATGATGTAGGTGCTGAGGGCCGGGAAGATCAGGCCCTGCCCCAGGCCGCCGACGAAGCCCGTGACGACGAGCAGCGGGAAGCTGCGCACCTCGGCGATCACGAACAGGTTCAGGGCGATGACGAGCGCCGCGGGGAGGATGACGTTCTTGCGGCCGCGCCGGTCCGAGAGATCGCCGAACCGGAACCGGGTCAGGATGGCCGCCAGCGAGAACACCAGGAAAAAGGGCCCGACCCGGGCGATCCCCGCCGCGTTGCCGAAGACCGCGATGAAGAAGATCATGGCCCCTCGCACGGCCCCGTGGAAGACCGGCACCGAGCCGATGACGGCCGCCGTCATCCAGGGCACGTGTCTCAAGACCCGCCGGACGCTCGTCCCGCCGCTCCCGCCGTCGCCGTCCGGCTTGAGGATCTCCCGCGTGAGCAGCACGCAGCCCACCGAAGCGGCGAGGAACATCAGGCTCGCGTTGTAGAGAAGGCCGGCCCCGCCCCTGCGGATCAGATCCTCGGCGAGCAGGGGGCCGAGCGCGTTGGCCACCAGGCCGGCGACCCCGATGACACCCATGGACTTGGCCAGGCGGTCGACCGGCGCCAGGTCGGAGCACATGGCGATCGTCGCCGTCATGCTGATGCCCCAGCCGAGCCCGGCCAAAGCCCGCAGCAGGAACGGCAGCCATCCGGCGTCGACGACGAAATGGAAGAGCGGGACGGTCACGATGAGGATGAACAGGCCCAGGAGCGCGATCCGGCGGCCGCCGCGGACGTCGGCCATCCGGCCGAAGAACGGCCGGATGGCGATGGCCACGATGCTGTGGACGCCCATGATCAGTCCGATCCGGCCCTGGCTCGGGCCGAACCCCTCGAGGATGACGGGCAGGAGGAAGAAGAGCGAGACGGCCATGAAGAGGAAGAAATAGCCGGCCAGGGCCAGCAGGAAATCCCTGTTCCAGAACGAAGCGCCGCGCTCGGTCTTCATAGGTCGGCTAGTATAGCAAAAAAGATCGCCGGCTGTTTCACCGGGGGTGATTGACAAGCTTTATAGGGGATATTGAAGGAGGGTCAGCTCGTCGCTTTGCACAGCCGGCGGAGAAGCAAAGCTTTGTCCTTATTATAGCAGAAAATCCGGGCCGCGCAAGTCCGGCCGGCCAGGCGCGATCCGGCGCCTCTCTCTCTCGGCCCGCCGGCTACGGCGCCGGCGCGAGCGAGGCTATGAGCCGCCGCGCCCGGGCCTCGATCTCCGCCCAATCCCCGACCTCGACGGCCCGGGCGTCGACGAGCGCTGTGCCCAAGCCGACGCAGCACGCGCCCGCGGCCAGGAAGTCTCGGGCGTTCTCGAGCGTGACGCCCCCCGTCGGCATGAGCCGGACGTGAGGCAGCGGCCCCCGGAGGTCGCGGAAGAACCGCGGGCCGAGCGAGGTCGCCGGGAAGACCTTGACGATGTCCGCCCCCGCCTTCCAGGCCGCGACGATCTCGGTCGGGGTGAAGGCCCCCGGCGCGACCAAGACCCCGGCGTCGCGGCAGGCCTGGATCGTGTCCCTGTCGGTGACGGGCGAGACGACGAAGTCGGCGCCCGCCGCGATGACGTCCGCGGCCTCTCCCGCGTCGAGGACGGTCCCCGCTCCCACGAGCGTCCCCGGCGGCCTGGTCCGGACAAGCTCGCGGATGATCTCGACAGCCCCGGGAACGGTCATCGTGATCTCGACGGCGGAGACGCCGCCCCGGCGAAGCGCCGCGACCGCCTCGGCCAGCCGGGCCCCGTCGCGCATCCGGATGACGGCCACGGCCCGGGCCTCGAGGATCGCCCGGAGGGCCTGGTCTTTCGTCATGTTCCCCCTCCCCTTCGCGCCGGGGCCGCCTAGCGCCTGACCCGGCCCGAACGGTCCCCCCCGGCCAGGGCCAGGATGTCGCCCTCCGTCGACAGGTTCCAGTCCCCGGGGATGGAATGTTTCAGCGCGCCGGCGGCGACGGCGAAGGCGAGCGCCTGGGCGTCCGTTCCGAACGACGTCAGGCCGTGGATGAGGCCGGCCGCGAACGCGTCGCCGGAACCGATGCGGTCGACGATCGAACGGATCTCATGGACCGGGCCGACGATGAAATCCGACCGGGTCCTGAGCACGGCCGACCAGCGGTTCCAATCGGCGCTCCGGCTCTCACGCAGCGTGATGGCCACGCGGTCGAGGCCGGGGAAGGCCCGCATGACCTCGGCCGTCAGGGCCTCGTAGGCCTTGACGTCGAGCGCTCCCGCCTCGACGTCGGCGGCGGCGGCGATGCCAAGCGCCTTCTGGCAATCCTCCTCGTTGCCTATGAGCAGGTCCGCTTCCGCCGCGATCTCCCGCATGACCTCGGGCGCCCGGCGGCCGTATCGCCACAGCTTGGCCCGGTAATTGAGGTCGACCGACACCCCCATCCCCTTCGCCCGGGCCGACTTGACCGCCTCGACCGTGAGGGCCGCGGCCGAGGCGCTGAGGGCGGGGGTGATGCCGGTCACGTGGAGACGTTCCATGCCCTCGAGCGCGGCCGCCCAATCGATGTCGCCGGGCTTGGCCTCGGCGATCCCCGAGCCCTCGCGGTCGTAGATGACCTTCGAGGGCCGCGCGTCCGACCCGGTCTCGGCGAAATAGACGCCAAGGCGCCGGCCGGCCCGGACGACGGCTCCGACGTCGACGCCGTGGCCGCGCAGCCGGCGCAGGGCCGCGTCCCCCAGCGGATTGGCCGGAACGACCGAGATCCAACGCGATGCGTGGCCTAGGACGGCCAGGGACAC
Organism: Candidatus Aminicenantota bacterium; assembly: GCA_011048485.1. Lineage (GTDB taxonomy): Bacteria > Acidobacteriota > Aminicenantia > Aminicenantales > Saccharicenantaceae > RBG-16-66-30. Next base: position 6,827 of record DSDX01000265.1, read on the forward strand.
GGCCACGTTGGCCTCTCCCCCGCCGAACGTCGCCGCCAAGCGGGGCGATTGGAACAGAAGCTCTTTCCCCGGCGGCGACAGCCGGAGCATGATCTCGCCGAACGTCGCGATCGTACCCATCCCGCGTCTCCTCGCGGCTATGAACATATCACAACGGGCCTTTCCTCTCCAAGACCAGGGCTTGATCGAAGCTGCGAGCCAGTCGAAGGCCGCGGGAGCAGGGGCCGAGGGATATCGCGGAGTGAGCATAGAGCGGTGA
>DSDX01000394.1 GCA_011048485.1 Candidatus Aminicenantota bacterium
GTTGGCCTGGGCGATGATGTACTTCTCCTCCTCCCAGGCGGTGAGGTACCAGCAATGGGGCACGACCGTCGGGAGCTGGCGGGTCTTCTTCTCCTTGAGCTTCTCGAGGGCTTTCTCCATCTCGTCCCGCTTGATCACGTCGCCGATCTTGAAGTCGCTGCTGCCGGGATGGAGGATCCTGACGTAATCGACGATGCGGCCGCTCTCGACCTTCCGGTAGGGGGTCTCGACGAAGCCGTAGGCGTTGACCCGGGCGAAGCAGCTGAGCGAGGAGATCAGGCCGATGTTCGGACCCTCCGGCGTTTCGACCGGGCAGATCCGCCCGTAATGCGAGGTCTGGATGTCGCGGACCTCGAAGCCGGCCCGCTCGCGGCTGAGACCCCCCGGCCCCAGGGCCGAGAGGCGGCGCTTGTGGGTGATCTCGGCCAGGCTGTTGATCTGGTCCATGAACTGGGACAGCTGGGAACTGCCGAAGAACTCCTTGAGCGCGGCGATGACCGGCTTGGAGTTGATCAGGTCCTGGGGCATGGCCGCGGCCAGGTCGGCCGTGATGGTCATCTTCTCCTTGATCGTCCTCTCCATGCGGGTGAGGCCGATGCGGAAGGCGTTCTCGACGAGCTCCCCGACGGACCGGACGCGGCGGTTGCCGAGGTGGTCGATGTCGTCGACGGATCCCTCGCCGAAGCGCAGGTTGAGCAGGTACTTGAGGACCTCGACGTAGTCCTGGGGCGAGAGGGTCTTGTCGTCGAGCGACGTTTCGAGCCCGAGCTTGATGTTGAACTTGAGCCGGCCGATGCGGGAGAAGTTGTATTTCTGGGGATTGAAGAACAGGCTCTGGAAAAGGTTGTGGGCGCTCTCCTGGGTGTGGGGCTCCCCCGGCCGCAGCTTGCGGTAGATCTCGCCGAGGGCCGAGGGCTGGTCCTTGCGCAGGTCCTTCTTGAGGGTCGTGCTGATGATCAGGCCGGCCCGGTCCTCCTCGGGATAGAACACCTCGAACGGCTCGCCTCGGGCGGCGAGGAGATCGATCTGGGTATCCTCGAGCGGTTCGTTCGTCCGGACCTTGCCCTTGACGCCGGCGAGCGAATAGGCGCCGAGGAGCTCCTTCTTGACGAGAGGAACGCGGGCGACCCCGGCCTCCCGGAGAGCGGCCAGGACCTCGGGGGTGATCTTCTTCTTGGCCGGGGCCAGGACCTTGCGGCCTTTTTCGGCGGTGACGTCGTCGGCCGCGGTCCTCCCGACGAGGCCGTCCCCGACCTCCCAAAAGAGCTTGCCGTCCTCGATGACGACCCGGGGGGCCCGATGGAAGAGCTTGAGGATCTCCTCGTCGGTGCCGAAGCCGAGGGCCCTCAGGAAGACGGTGGCCAGGAATTTCTTCTTGCGGTCGAGACGGACCCAGATGAGGCTCTTGGCGTCGTGCTCGAACTCGACCCAGGCGCCGCGGTAGGGGATGATCTTGGCGATGTAGAACCCCTTGGTCTCGGCCTGGCGGAAGAACACGCCCGGCGACCGCTGGAGCTGGCTGACGACGACCCGCTCGATGCCGTTGAAGATGAACGTGCCCTTGTCGGTCATGAGCGGGATATCGCCGAAATAGACTTCCTGCTGCTTGATGTGCTTGAGCCGCTTGGCCTTGGTCGCGGCGTCCTTCTCCCAGGAGACGAGCTGGACCTTGAGCTTGAGGGGGATGGAGTAGGTGTAGCCCTTCTGGATGCACTCCATCGGGGTGTACTTGATCCGGAGACCGACGCGGTCGCCGCAATGCTCGCAGAGCGGCAGCTCGATCTTCCGAGCGGCGCCGCAGAAGGGGCAGATCTCCTTCTCGGAGATCTCCATGTCGGCCGGCAGGAGGGTCTGGCAGGCTTGGCACTTGGCCCGGGAGTTCTCGACCCCCTTGAGGCGCCCGCACTTGCACTCCCAGTTCCCGATCGAATAGCTCAGGAACTCCAGCTCCGTCGTCTCCTTGAAGTCCGAGATGGGGAAGACGTCCTTGAGCGCGGCCTGGAGGCCGGTGTCCTTCCGCTCCTCGGGAAGGAGCTCCATCTGGAGGAAGTCGCGGTAGGACTGGGTCTGGATGTCCAGAAGATCGGGCATGGGGAAGACTGCCTTGATCTTCGAGAAATCGACCCTTTCGCGGTACGATTGTCTAGGTTCTCTGGCCATGCTGTCTCACTCTCAAGCGGAGATCGGGTCTCCCCGTGTCACGGGACCGTTCGGACGGACGCTCAGCCAAGCGGATCACTTACTGCAGCTCGATGACGGCTCCGACCTCGGCGAACTTGGCCTTGATGGCCTCGGCCTCCTCCTTGGTGATCCCTTCCTTGAGCGGCTTGGGAGCGCCGTCGACGAGGTCTTTGGCTTCCTTGAGTCCGAGGCTGGTGACCTCGCGGACGACCTTGATGACGTTGATCTTCTTGTCGCCGACGGACTTGAGGACGGCGGTGAACTCGGTCTTCTCCTCGGCGGGCTTGGCCTCGGCGGCGGGCATGGCGCCGGCCATCATGACCGGAGCGGCCGCGGCGGCGCTGATGCCGTAGCGGGACTCGAACTCCTTGATGTAGTCCGAGAGCTCCAGGATCGTCAGGCTGTCCAGGTGGGCGAAGAACTGTTCCTTGGTCAGTTTGTCCATGTCAAGGTTCTCCTTATTGTTTGGGATTTCAAGTGTTTTTCGTCTTGTTGAGTTCGCCGAGAAGGATCCCGACGTTGCCGAGAGGCGCCCGGAGGGTGCGCATCAGCCGGTGCAGCGGGTCGGCCATGAGGTAGGCGACCTTGTTCAGCAGCTCCTGGCGGGAGCCCAGGCGGGTGACCTCGTCGAACCTCTCGGCCGCCATGAGCTGGCCCTCGATCCGCCCGCCCTTGACCTCCAGGACCTTGCCGTGGTTCGAGAAGTCCTTGAGGATCCGGGCCAGCTCGATGGGATCCTTGTCGGTGAAGGCGACGGCCGTGGCCCTCTGGAAGAGCGGCCGCAGGGCCTCGGGGCAGGTCTCGCCCAGGGCCCGCAGGGCCAGGCGGTTCTTGATGACCCTGTAGGTGAAGCCGTTCTTGCGCATGAGTTTGCGCAGCTCGACGGCCTGGCCGACCTTCATCCGCTTGAAATCGACGAGATAGTAGGTGTCGTGGGTCTCGAAGAGGCGTCCGAGCGCCTCGACGATGGGTGTCTTGTTGGCCTTGATCACGGCGTGTTCTCCTCTAGCTCTCGAGTATGTCCTCGGCGATCCGGAAGGACGGCCCCATGGTCGAGGACACGAACATCGACCGGATGTACTTGCCCTTGGCGGCCGCCGGCTTGGCGTGGACGATGGCCTGGAGGAAGGTCTTCAGGTTCTCGATCAGCTTGTCCTCCGGGAAGGAGACCTTGCCGACGGTCGAGTGGACGATGCTCGTCTTGTCGACCCGGAACTCGACCTTGCCGGCTTTGGTCTCCTCGACGGCCTTGCGGATGTCGAACGTGACCGTGCCGGATTTGGGGTTCGGCATGAGACCCTTGGTGCCGAGGATGCGGCCGAGCTTGCCGACGCCGCGCATGACATCGGGCGTGGCGATGACGATGTCGAAATCGATCCAGCCGCCGGCGATCTTCTCGATGATCTCGTCCCCGCCGAAGTGATCGGCCCCGGCCTCCTCGGCCTCCTTGAGCTTCTCGCCCGCGGCGATGACGCAGATCTTTTTCGTCTTGCCCGTGCCGTGGGGCAAGACGACCGTGCCGCGGACCATCTGGTCGGAATACTTGGGGTTGACGCCCAGCCGGACGTCGACGTCGACCGATTCGTCGAACTTGGCGAAGCGGGCCTTCTTGACCAGCTCCACGGCCTCCTCCAGGGTGTACGTCCGGGATTCGGCGCCCCGGACCTCCCGGGCCTTGATGGTGCTCTTGCCGTGCTTACTCACTGACGATCTCCAATCCCATGTTTCGGGCCGTCCCCTCGATGATCCGCATGGCCTCCTCGAGGCCGTAGGCGTTGAGGTCGGGCATCTTGGTCCGGGCGATCTCCTCGATCTGCTTGGCCGAGACCTTGCCGACCTTGTCCTTGTTCGGCGCCCCGGAGCCCTTGGCGATGCCGGCCGCCTTCTTGAGGAGGTAGGAGGCCGGAGGGGTCTTGACGACGAAGTTGAACGATTTGTCCTTGAACACCGTGATGAGGACCGGGACGACCGTGCCCTCCTCCATCTTCTTGGTGCGGTCGTTGAACTCGCGGACGAAGCCCATGATATTGACGCCGTGCTGGCCCAGGGCCGGCCCGACGGGGGGCGCGGGGCTGGCCTGCCCGGCGACGATCTCCAACTTGATCTTGGCGATGACTTCCTTCGACATGGCGTCCTCCTAAAGCTTCTCGACCTGCAGGAACTCCAGCTCGACCGGCGTCGACCGGCCGAAGATCGTGACCATGACCTTGAGGGTGTTCCGCTCGGGGTGGACCTCCTCGACGATCCCGTTGAAGTTGAAGAAGGGCCCGTCGATGATGCGGACAGCCTCGCCCTTCTCGAACGAGTGCTTGGGCTTGGGCTTCTCCGAGGTCGTCTCCATGTGCTCGACGATCTGGCCGACCTCCTTCTTGCTGAGCGGGGTCGGGGTCCGGCCCGAGCCGACGAAGCCCGTGACCTTGGGGACCTGCCGGATCATCAGCCAGTTCTCGTCGTTCATCTCCATTTCGACGAGGATGTATCCGGGGTACGAGCGCTTCGTGGAGACGACCTTCTTGCCGCCGCGGATCTCGATGACGTCCTCGGTCGGGATGATGATCTGACCGACCTGGTCCTCGCGGTGGAGCTCGATCGCCTTCTGTTTGATCGTCTCGGCCACGAACTTCTCGAAGCCCGAGTAGGTGTGAACGACAAACCAGTTCTTTGCCATCGTCCGATTCCTTGCGCCTATCCGAAGAGCGACTTGACCTGGCCGATGATCCAGGCGAAGATGATGTCCATGAAGAAGAGGTAGAAGCCGAAGAAGATCGTGGCGGCGATGACGACGACGGTCGTGCTGACGACCTCGTTCTTCGACGGCCAGGTGACCTTCCTGAGCTCGGCCCGGACGTCCTTGAGGAAACTCCAGAACCGTTTGTACCAGCGAACCTTATCGTTCATGGCTCTCTCTCTTTCCGATGTCCGCGGCCGGGCCGTCAGGCCCGCGGCCTCCCGCTCCGGAAGGGGGAATGGCAGGTGAGGCAGGACTCGAACCCGCAACCTGCGGTTTTGGAGACCGCTGCTCTACCACTTGAGCTACTCACCTGTCTCGCCTCGCTATTTGGTTTCCTTGTGGGCCGTGTGCTTGCGGCAGAAGGGGCAGTACTTGCGCGTCTGGAGCTTGTCGGTCTGCGTCTTTTTGTTGCGCGTCGAGGAGTAATTGCGCCTTTTGCACTCGCCGCACTGGAGCGTGATGATCTCTCGCATGTCCGTCCTTCCCGGCCCCGGCGGGCCCCGAAATGGATCAGGAAAAAGCCCAAGACCAGAATTGAACTGGTGACCCCGTCCTTACCAAGGACGTGCTCTGCCAACTGAGCTACTTGGGCCCATCGACCTCGAAGATGAGCGGGAAACGGGACTCGAACCCGCGACGTTCAGCTTGGAAGGCTGACGCTCTACCAACTGAGCTATTCCCGCGAACGCGAACATGGGCAGGGAAGGATTCGAACCTCCGAAGCGTTTCCGCAACGGGTTTACAGCCCGTCCCATTTGGCCACTCTGGAACCTGCCCTCATTATGATGCATCGTCGTCGCCCTCGATCGCCCGTCTAAGCCAGCGAAGGGATTCGAACCCCTGACCCGCTGATTACAAATCAGCCGCTCTACCTGCTGAGCTACGCTGGCGTCGCCTCCGCCTGTCTCGCCTCGATCCTACTCGCGTACGGGGAAATGATAGAAAAGGAGATGAAAAAAAAGAAAAACCTTCTCTCCTCGAGCTCGAATGTGTTCTTTTTTCAGAGATTTAATCTGAAATATACAGAACGACCACGATTATGCTAGAGGAAATCCCGCCCCTTGTCAAGAGGTTCTTTTCACCCCGGGCCGGCCAGCCCCCCCACGCCCCAAATTCTCCCCGATGTTCCTCAGGAATTCAACCGTAAAGAGGAGATACCGTGCCTTCTGGACAGGGATCAGAACGGCGTCGAGGGCGTCCTCGACCTCCTCGTCCATCCGCCGGATGGCCCGGCGGGCGTCGCTGACGCGGGAGGCCAGGCGGAGGACCGCGTCTTCGGCCGGGGCGGCCTTGGCCAGCTCCCTGCGGAGTCCGCCGAGGTCGAGGCTCATCTGGCGCTGGAGCTCGGCCTTGTCCTTCTCGACCCGGACCAGGAGGGGGTAGATCTTGGCCGCCTGGTCCTCCGTCAGGTCGAGGGCCCTGGTCAGCCTGAGGAGATAGAGATGCTGGACCCTTTCCCGCAGCCTCGCCCGGACTTGGGGATCGGCCTGCTGGCCCCCCCGGGCCGCGGGAATGACCCCCAACAGCAGAGCGAGGAAAATCCCCGCCGCGAGCGGCCGTCGCCATTCCATGGATGTCATAGCGGACCTCCTTGTCCTTGGTCGTTCTCCAGCTCCGCGACGACGGCCCGCAGCTCGTCGACGCTCAAGGCCTCCCAGAAGAGAGGATCGGCGGCGACGAAAGCGGCGGCATCCGCGTCCGGCCCGGGCGTCATCGCCTCGATCGAGGCCCGGATCTCACGGTCGACGAGGTCGGCCAGCTCGGGGTCCGACTCGGCGGCGTAGACGAGCGGATCGAGGAGGTCGATCCCCCCGAACCAGGCCGTTTCCGCGGCCCGAGGGCCCTGGAGGGCGTACCAGACGCCCGCTCCGGCCAAGGCCAAGGCCATGGCCGCGGCCAAGACCCAGCGCCGGCGGACCGGGAAGGCCGGCGCCGAGGGCGCCGGTCGCGCATCCGCGGCCGAGAGCCGGGCTTCCACGCGCCGCTCGAAGGCCGCCCAGAACTCCGGGGCGGCGGGGACGCGGAGACTGGCCTCCTCTTGAAAGCGGACAAGCTGGCGCCGGTAGGCCCGGCA
>DSDX01000275.1 GCA_011048485.1 Candidatus Aminicenantota bacterium
ACCTTCCTCAACGTCGCCGGCCTCGCCGCCGGCCTGGCCGCGGCTCTCCTGATCCTCCTTTGGGTCCGTGACGAGACGAGCTTCGACCGCTTCCGCGTCCACGCCGACCGCCTCTACCGCGTCCTGCAGGAGGTCAAGTTCTCCGACCACGAGGCCACCTGGGCCATCACCCAGGGGCCGCTCGGGCCGGGGCTCGAGAAGGATTTCCCCGAGATCGCCCGGGCCGTCCGCCTGCGCGGCCGCTGGTTCCAGGTGCGCCACGGCGAGGAATGGATCACCGAGACCGTCTGGCTCGCCGACCCATCGATCTTCGAAGCCTTCTCCTTCCCCCTCGCCGCAGGCGACCCGGCCACGGCCTTGAACGACCCGCGCTCGATCGTGCTGTCCGAGGAGATGGCCGCGAAATATTTCCCGGACGGCGACCCCCTGGGCCGGACCCTCAGGGTCGACGGCGGGTTCGAGTTCCGCGTCACGGGAGTGCTCGAGCCCGTCCCCCGGAACTCGGAGTTCCGGTTCCCGTTCCTGGTCCCCTTCGTCTTCGGCCGCGAGATCGGGCTGACCGTAGACCAGTGGAACAACAGCGCCTTCACGACCTATGTCCAACTGGCCGAGGGCGTCACGGCCGGGGAGGCCGCCGCCAAGATAGCCGGCTATCTCGCCGACAAGCCTACGGTCGAGACGGGGACGCGCCTGGCGCTCCAGCCCCTGCGCCGAGTCCATCTCCACTCCAACTACGAGTTCGACTCGGGCCACGGCGACATCCGCTACGTCCGGATCTTCTCGCTGGCGGCTCTCTTCATCCTGCTCATCGCCTGCATCAACTTCATGAACCTCGCGACGGCCCGCTCCGCCGTCCGGGCCCGCGAGGTCGGAGTGCGCAAGGTCTCGGGCGCCCGCCGGGCCGACATCGCCGGGCAGTTCTACGGCGAATCGGCCCTGCTCATCCTGGCGTCGCTCGTCCTGGCCCTGGTCCTGGCCAAGCTCCTGCTCCCGGCCTTCAACGAGCTCGCGGCCAAGCGGCTCACCCTGGGGCTCGCGGACGCGCCGGGGCTCCTGCCGGGCCTGCTCGTCCTGCTCGCTGTGACGGTGGTCGTCGCCGGCAGCTATCCCGCGTTCGTCCTGTCGCGGTTCCAGCCGGCCCGCGTCCTGAAAGCCGGGCCGGCCTCGGGCGCCCGCGGCCGCGGATTCCGCCGGGCGCTCGTGGTCGTCCAGTTCTCCCTGACCATCCTGCTCCTCGTCTGCACGGCCTTCGTCCGGGGCCAGCTCGACTACATGCGGAACGCCAAGCTGGGCTACGACAAGGAGAACGTCGTCTTCGCGGCCATGCGCGGGGACATGAGGAAGAACTTCGCCGCCGTCAAGGCCGAGCTCCTTCGCCTGCCCGGCGTCGCCGGAGTCGCGGCCAGCCAGACCGTGCCGACCTCCGGTTACTCGTTCTCGAACAGCCTCTGGACCTGGCCCGGCCAGCCGGCCGGGAGCGAGATCCTGATGCGGGCCGGCTCGGTTGACGAGGGCTATTTCGACGTCCTCGGGCTGGAGATGCGCGAGGGCCGCACGTTCGACGGCCAGGCCGTCTCGGAGGCCCATCCCCTCTTCGTCGTCAACGAGGAGGCGGCCCGGGTCATGGGCCTCGACGAGCCCGTCGGGCAGTGGCTGAGCGACCGGAGCGCCCGGTTCAAGGGCACGATCGTCGGCCTGGTCAAGGACTATCACTTCACCGCGCTCCGCCAGAAGGTCGAGCCGCTCATCCTTATCTACTACCCGCCGAACTGCGACGTGCTCCTGGCCCGCCTCAAGCCCGGAGACGTCCCCGGGACGATCGCCGCCATCGAGGGCGTCTGGAAGGCGTTCGCGCCCGGCTTCCCGTTCCGGCTCAATTTCCTCGACGAGGCCCTGGACGGTCTCTACAGGTCGGAGGAGCGGATCGGGGCCATCATCCGGGCGTTCTCGCTTCTGGCCGTCGTCGTCTCCTGCCTGGGCCTCTTCGGCCTCGCGTCCCACACGGCGGAGAGAAGGACGAAGGAGGTCGGCATCCGCAAGGTGCTGGGCGCTTCGGGCCCGTCTCTGGCGTGGCTCCTGGCCAGGGACTTCTTCAGGTGGATCCTCGCGGCCAACTTCTTCGCCTGGCCAGCGGCCTACCTCGCCGTCGCCAAGTGGCTCGAAGGCTATCCGTACCGGATCGGCATCGGCCCGGGGCCCTTCCTCATTGCCGGGGGGACGGCCTTCCTGGTCGCCCTGCTGACCGTCGCCTTCCACTCCGTCCGGTCGGCCCGGGCCAACCCGGCCGGGGCTTTGCGCTACGAGTGATTCATTTCTCGCCCGCGGGCCCGCAGGCGAAGCTCTCAAAGTGGGCCAGGACCTGGCGGAGGAATTCCGGGGTGATGTCGGGGCGGAAATGGGCCAGGGCCTCGGCCATGTGGGCCGCGACCTGGTCGTGGGAGTACTCGTGGAAGGCCCCGCTGATGTCGTCCTCGAGGCCGGCGTGGGCGTCGAGCATGGCCGCCGGCCGGTCGCATGAGAAATCGATCTTCTTCAGGTCGACGGACCGGACCTTGGGATTCTTGTAGGACTTGAGATAGAAGACCCGGGCGCCGGTGTCGCAGACGAAGCTCCAGCGGGTGTTGGAAGCGGCCACGCCGGCCAGCATATCGAAGGCGTGATCGACGGCCTCGGCGGCTGTCTCGCCCTTGAACGACCCGATGCCCTTGGCCAGCCGGGTGAAGCGATTGAGCGAGCTGTAGGGATTCGCGGGTCCCGGCGCCTTGCTCGCCCAATGGTCAAGGCACTCCTGATACGGGGCGTTGGCCAGGGCCTGGACGGGAACATCTTTGCCGGTCCTGATGATTAGCCGCCCGTCCAGGCATTCGATGACGGCCACGGCGCCGGTCCGGTCGCAGGCGAGGTAGTGGTCCTCGGTGTCGTTGATGCGGAGACCCTTCGAGGCCTCCTGGACCTCTTCGATCGTGGCGCAGGTGTCGAGCATGCGCTGCCACCAGAACACCCCGGCCAGGGGCGGCCGCTCGTCGGGGGGGGGCGGTTTCGTGCCAGACAGGGCCATGGTGCTGAAGACGAGCCCGGCCTCGTTCATGCCTCCCCAGGCCAGCTGGTAGCCGACGCACGAGATGACGACGCTGCCGTAGCGGGAGACCCACGACGCGATCTCCCCCGTCGTCCCCGCTTCCCAGCCGGACTTGCGGACGCCGCGCTTGTTGACGAACAGCAGCCCCGGCGCGAAGGGGTTGTCGTAGTTCGTGCCGAAGACGAGAAAGCCCTTGTTCAGGAAGGCCAAAGACGAGCACGGGACGGCCGGCCGCGGCAGGACCAAGATAAGGACAAGAACGAGAATGAAGGCGAAATGCCCGGGCTTCGTGTTCATCGACGGCACCTCCAGGTGTATCGTTCAATCGAGATCATTGTAACTCTTCTCGGCCCGCAGCGGGAGTGTCCTTTGCTTTGGCCAAGCTCAAACCGGCCTTCTCAGGATCTCTCCCCTCGATCGTGAGAGAAGAGCCTCGAAAAAGGTGAATTGGTATTGTGTCCCCCATTTGGCCTAAAATAACGCCTCCGCCATCCCAAGGAGGTCCGCATGATCCGTCCGGTCCGCAGATCCGCGTTGGTCCTCGCCGCGGCCGCCGCCCTCGCCCTGGCGGCCGGCGCGCAGAGCCCGAAACCGGCTAAGAAAGCCGCTGCCGAGCCCGAGAAGAAGCCCGACCTGTTCGCCCCCCTCGCCTATCGTCACATCGGACCGGTCGGCAACCGGGTCATCGCCGTCGCCGGCATCCCGGGCGATCCGCACGTCTACTACGTCGGGGCTGCCTCGGGCGGCATCTTCAAGACGACCGACGGCGGCGCGACCTGGCGGCCCGTTTTCGACGGCCAGGACGTTTCTTCGGTCGGGGCCTTGGCCGTCGCGCCCTCGGACCCCAACGTCGTCTGGGCCGGGACGGGCGAGACCTTCATCCGCAGCAACATCTCCCACGGCAACGGCGTCTACCGATCCACCGACGCCGGCAAGACCTGGGCCCGCGTCGGCCTGGAGAAGACGGGGCGCATCGGCCGCATCCTCGTCGACCCGGACAACCCCGACATCGCCCTGGCCGCGGCCATGGGCCACTGCTACGGCCCCCAGCCGGAGCGCGGCGTCTTCCGGACGGCCGACGGCGGCAAAACCTGGGACCGGGTCCTGTTCGTCGACGAGAACACCGGCTGCTCCGACCTGGCCGCCGACCCGACCAATCCGCGGCTCGTCTTCGCCGGCATGTGGCCGATGCTCATCCGGACCTGGGGCAAGTGGAGCGGCGGTCCTGGCGGGAGTCTCCACGCCTCCCGCGACGGGGGCCTGACCTGGAAGAAGCTCGAGGGGAGCGGCCTGCCCAAGGCCGAGATCGGCAAGGTCGGCCTGGCCGTGGCCGCGAGCGACCCGGCCCGCGTCTACGCTCTCATCGAGACCGAGGACGAGGGCCTGTGGCGCTCGGACGACGGCGGCGGCTCCTGGACCCATGTCAACCGCGACCACGCCCTCCTCAACCGCCCCCTCTACTACACCCGCGTCGTCGTCTCGCCGGCGAACGCCGACGAGGTCTATTTCCCGGCCACGGGATTCCACATGAGCCAGGACGGCGGGAAGACCATCCGGCGATTCAACGTCTGGGGCGGCGACCATCACGACATGTGGATCGATCCGCTGGATCCGGACCGCATGATCGTCGGCAACGACCAGGGCGTGGCCGTCTCGACCAACCGCGGCAAGACCTGGCGCGGCATCGAGCTGCCCATCGCCCAGATGTACCACGTCGCCGTCGACGGCCGGGTCCCCTACTACGTCTACGGCAACCGCCAGGACGGGACCTCCTACCGCGGCCCCAGCAACAGCCGGACCGGGTCGTCCATCCCGCGCGGGCTGTGGCACCCGGTCGGCGGCTTCGAGAGCGGCTTCGCGGTGCCCGATCCCGTCGACGACAACATCGTCTGGTCGGGGAATTACGACGGCATGCTCGACCGCTTCGATCTGCGGACCAAGCAGAGCCGGGCCGTCACGGTCTGGCCGGAGAGCCTTCAGGGCTGGGAGGCCGGGGCGGTCAAGTACCGCTTCCAGTGGACCTTCCCCATCTGCGTCTCGCCCCACGACCACGACCGCGTCTATGTCGGAAGCCAGTTCGTCCATCAGACGACCGACGGCGGCGCGAGCTGGCGGATCATCAGCCCCGACCTCAGCACCAACGACAAGACCAAGCAGGTGAGGACGGGGGGCATCACGCCCGACGACGCCAGCCCCCTCTACGCCTGCACGCTCTTCGCCATCGCCGAATCGCCGCTCGAGGCGGGCCAGATCTGGGCCGGGACGAACGACGGACTGCTCCACGTGACCCGGGACGGGGGGAAGACGTGGACGAACCTGACCGGGAACATCCCCGACCTCCCGCCCTGGGGCACGGTCAGCAATATCGAGCCGTCGAGGCACAAGGCCGGGACCTGCTACGTCACGTTCGACCTCCACCAGGTCAACGATTTCGATCCCTACGTCTTCAAGACCTCCGACTACGGCGCCACGTGGAAGGACATCGCCGCCAGCCTGCCCCGCGGCCCGCTGGCCTTCGCCCACTGCGTCCGCGAGGACCCGGCCCGCGAGGGCGTGCTCTTCGTCGGGACCGAGAACGCCGTCCACGTCTCCCTCGACGACGGAGCGAGCTGGCAGCCCCTGCAGGGAGGGCTGCCGCGGGCGCCCGCCCACTGGCTCGCCGTCCAGGAGCATTTCCGCGACCTCGCCGTGGCCACTTACGGCCGCGGCTTCTGGATCCTCGACGACATCACCCCCATCGAACAGATGTCCCCCGAGGTCCGGGCGGCCGAAGCCCACCTCTTCGATCCGCGCCCGGCCTACCGCTTCCAGTCCGTGGCCGGGCCGGCGACGATCGCCAACGACCCCTGCGAGGGCCGCAATCCGCCCTACGGCGCCTCGATCAACTACTACCTGAAATCCGAGCCCAAGGACGAGGTCGTCATCACCGTCACCGACGCCGCCGGCCGGACGGTCCGAACGCTCAAGACGGAGCCGAAGCCGGAGGGCGAGGAAGCGGCGGTCGAGGAAGGCCGGGAGCGCGACCGCGGCACGGTCGTACCCAAGAAGGCCGGCCTCAACCGGATCTGGTGGGATCTGCGCTACGATCGGACCACGGAGGTCCGGCTGTGGACGCCGGCGGTCGACCACGCCCATGTCACGGTGGGACCGCAGGGTTGGCGGCGATTCCCGCTGGGGAGGTCCCGCGGCGGGCCGCTCGCTCCGCCGGGCGAATACACGGTCAAGCTCAAGGTCGGCCAGACCGAGCTCAGCCGCAAGCTCGTGGTCCTCAAGGACCCGAACACGGCCGGCACCGAGGCCGATATCGCCGAACAGATGCGGCTCCTCGTCGGGATCCACGACATGACCAACGCCTCGGCCGAGGCCGTCAACCAGGCCGAGCTCGTGCGCAAGCAGCTCCGCGACCTGGGCGCGCTGCTCAAGGGTTCGGCCGAGGCCGAGCCGATCGTCAAGGCCGCGGACGAGCTCGACAAGAAGCTCATCGAGGTCGAGGACTTCTTCTTCCCCGTCCGGCTGACCGGTTCGGGGGACCAGCTGCGCTGGCCGGACAAGTTCTACGCCAAGCTGGGCTTCCTGTCCTCGAGCATCGGCGAGGCCGACCATCCGCCGACGTCGCAGCAGCGCGAGGTCTACGGCCTTTTTGTCAAGCAGCTCGGCGAGGCCCGGGAAAAGCTTCGTCGGCTCATCGAGGAGAACCTCGGGGCCTTCAACCGGACCCTCCTCGAAAAGAACATCCCGCACGTCATCCATCGATTCGGCCCGGCGACCGAGAAGTCGCCGGATCAGGAGGGAAGACATGAAACACCATGACCGCATCCGATTCTCACGCCGCGATTTCATAAAGG
>DSDX01000276.1 GCA_011048485.1 Candidatus Aminicenantota bacterium
ATCTCCATGAGGGCCACCTGAGCCTGGTCCGGGCCTCGAAAAAGAGGGCCGACGTCACCGTCGTCAGCGTCTTTGTCAACCCGATCCAATTCGGCCCCGACGAGGATTACGCCAGGTACCCGCGGGACCCCGCCAAGGACGCCCTCTATCTCGAACGGGGCGGGGTCGACTGCCTGTTCTACCCCGAGGCCGCGGAGATCTACCCTCCCGGCTACAGGACGTTCGTCGAGGTCCGGGACCTCCAGGACAAGCTCTGCGGCCGGTCACGGCCGGGGCACTTCCGCGGCGTCGCGACAGTCGTCCTCAAGCTCTTCGAGATCGTCCGGCCCGACCAGGCCTTCTTCGGGGCCAAGGACGCCCAGCAGGTCCTCATCATCAGGAGGATGGCCGCCGACCTCGATCTCGACGTCGAGGTCGTGACCCGCCCGATCGTGCGCGAGCCAGACGGCCTGGCCATGAGCTCCCGCAACGCCTATCTCTCGCCCGAGGAGCGTCAAGCCGCCCGGGCGCTCTCGGCCGGTCTGCGCTGGGCGGAGAAGGCGGTCGCGGCGGGAGAGAGGGACGCGGCCAGGATCGTCGCGGGCGTTCGGTCCTTGGTGGAGGCCGAACCGCTGGCCCGGATCGACTACGTCGAGGCCGTCGACCCCGAGACGCTCGATCCGGTCCCGGCCATGCGGGGACAGGTCCTCGTCGCCCTGGCCGTCCGGATCGGCCCGACCCGCCTCATCGACAACGCCGTCATCCGTGTCTGAAGGAGAGTGCCATGCTCAGAGCCTTCCTGCGGTCCAAGATCCACCGGGCCACGGTCACCCATGTCGACATCGATTACGAGGGCAGCCTGTCGATCGACGAGGACATCATGACGGCGGCCGGCCTTTGGCCGCTCGAGAGGATCGAGGTCTGGAACGTCAGCAACGGAAAGCGCTTTTCGACCTACGTCCTGCGCGGCGAGAGGGGCTCCCGGGAGATCAAGGTCCTTGGGGCCGCGGGCCACAAAGCCGCGGTCGGGGATGTCATCATCATCGCCGCCTACGGCTACATGGACGAGAGCGAGGTGGAGCACTTCACGCCGACGATCGTGCTCCTCGGCGAAGGCAACCGGATCATCGAGGCCCCGTGAGGCCAGGCCGGCAAAAACCATGAAGCGGCGCGATTTTCTGAGGGCCGCCGGGGCCGGTTCGGCCGCGGTCCTTCTCGGCGGCCCCGGCTGCCGCCGCCAGGTCCGCCGGCCCCCCAATATCGTCTTCATCCTCGTGGACGACCTCGGCTGGCGGGACGTCGGGTTCATGGGCAGCCGGTTCTACGAGACGCCGAACATCGACCGCTTGGCCGCCCGGGGCCAGGTCTTCACCCAGGCCTACGCGGCCGCGGCCGTCTGCTCGCCGACCCGGGCCTCGATCCTGACCGGGCGCTATCCGGCCCGGCTCGGCATCACCGACTGGATACGGGCCCGAAGGGACGGCGGCGTTATCGGCCCCGGGCGCGGGAACCCGGAGGGCTATGATGACCGGCCGGGTTTCGAGCTGCTGACGCCTAAGAACGCCCTGTTCATGGAGCTCGATGAGATCACGACGGCGGAGACGCTCAAGGCCGCCGGCTACGCGACAGCCCACGTGGGCAAGTGGCACCTGGGGCCGGACGAGTTCCTCCCGCCCGCCCAGGGCTTCGACGTGAACGTCGGCGGGGCCGACATCGGGCACACCAGCCATTATTTCGACCCCTATCACAACGAGGGCGCTCCCATCCCGTCGCTCCCGCCGCGGCGGACCGGCGAGTACATGACCGACCGCGAGGCCGACGAGGCCTGCGCTTTCATCCGGGCCAACCGGGACCGCCCTTTCTTCCTCAATCTCTGCCATTACGCGGTCCACACCCCCCTCCAGGCGAAGGACGGGGACATCGCCGGCTTCGAGGGCCGGCCGGCCGACGGCGGCCAGAAGGATCCCGTCTACGCGGCCATGATCAAAAGCGTCGATGACTCGGTCGGCCGGATCATGTCGGTCCTGGGCGAGCTCGGACTGACGGAACGAACATGCGTCTTTTTCTTCGCCGACAACGGGGGGCTGGTCCCGGTCACGGACAACGCTCCGCTGAGGCTGGGCAAGGGGTATCCCTACGAGGGCGGCATCCGGGAGCCCCTGGTCGTCAGCTGGCCCGGCACGCTCGCCTCCGGGGCCCGGATCGCAGAGGCCGTCTCGAGCATCGATTTCTATCCGACCATCCTCAGCCTGGCCGGCCTCGCGCCTCCGGCGGACCGGACGATCGACGGGCTCGACCTTTCGGGCCTCCTGACGGGCTCCGAGCGCGTCCTGCCGGAGCGCGATCTGTTCTGGCACTTCCCCCACTACTGGTCGGGACATCGAGTCCGGCCCTGGAGCGCCGTCCGCTCGGGCGACTGGAAGCTCATCCGCTTCTACGAGGACGGACGGCAAGAGCTCTACGACATCGCCGCGGACGTAGGGGAGACGCGGGACCTGGCCGCCATCCGACCGGAGATCGTCGAGGCGCTCGGCCGGAGACTCGATGCCTGGCTCCGGGAGACCGGCGCCAAGCTGCCCAAGCTCAGGATCGGCGGAGAGATCCCCTCGCCTCCCCGGGAGGGTGACCGGGGGGCGCGCGAGGAGAGTTAGGTCGCGGCGAGGGCCTGGAGGACGAAGAACGCCGCCGTGATCAGGAAGATGACCAGCGTCAGGACGAAGACGGTCATCCCCAGAGTGTTGGCGTAGCGCAAGAACTGCCGATAGCCCTTGACGATCAGGACCTTGAGCAGAACGATCGCCAGCAGGGCCTCCGCCAGGACGAAGTGGAGTGTCCCCCGCGTCGACAGGCCGTCGCCCATCTCGACCAGGAAGCCGACGCCAAGGACGGCCAACGGCGCGAGGAGGGCGATGAAGACATAGCCCGCCGCCTTGTGGCGCCGGCGCAGTCTTTCCGAGCGGGCCTCATCGGCCGGACGTCCCAGGCGCGTCATCATGGTCAGGAAGGCCGCCAGACCCGCCCCGAGCAGCAGGACCGCCAGAACGGTCTTGATCCAGTAGTCAGACATGGCCCGTTCCCCCTTGTCAGTCGAGGTGGTAGTTCGGGGCCTCGTGGGTGATGACCACGTCGTGGACGTGGCTTTCCTTGAGCGAGGCCTGGGTGATCTTGATGAACACGGCCTTGGTTTTGAGCTCCTCGATCGTCCGGCAGCCGGCGTAGCCCATGCCGGCCTTGAGCCCGCCGACCAGCATCTGGATCAAGGCCATGGTGCTGCCCTTGTAGGGCACGCGGCCCTCGATCCCCTCCGGAACGAGCTTGGCGGCGTTGGCCTGGAGGTCCTGCTGGTAGCGGTCGCTGCTCTTGCCTTCCTTCATGACCGCGAGCGAGCCCATGCCCCGGTACATCTTGTAGGCCCGGCCCTGGTACATGACGACGTCGCCCGGGGCCTCCTCGGTCCCGGCGAGCAGGTTCCCGAGCATGATGGTGTCGGCCCCGGCCGCGACGGCTTTGGTCACGTCGCCGGAATATTTGACGCCGCCGTCGGCGATGAGCGGGACGCCCGCCTTCCGCGTGACCTCGAAGACGTCGGCGATGGCCGTGATCTGGGGGATGCCGGCGCCCGTGATGATCCGGGTCGTGCAGATGGAGCCGGGCCCCACCCCGATCTTGACCGCGTCGACGCCGAGGTCGATGAGCTCCTCGGCCGCCCGGGCCGTTCCGATGTTGCCGGCGACGAGCTCCTGGCCGGGGAACTCCGCTTTGAGCTTCCGGACCGTGTCGAGGACGCGTTGGGAGTGGCCGTGGGCGTTGTCGACGACGATGACATCGCACTTGGCCGCGACGAGGGCCCGGGCCCGGTCGACGCAGTCGGTCCCGACGCCGACGGCGGCGCCCACCCGCAGCCGTCCCAGGCTGTCCTTGGCCGCGTCGGGGTACTGGATGCGCTTGAGAATGTCCTTGTAGGTGATCAGCCCCTTGAGATGGAAGCGCTCGTCGACGACCGGGAGCTTCTCGATCTTGTGCTCGTGGAAGACCTTCTCCGCGTCCTCGAGCGAAGTCCCGACGGGGACCGTGACGAGCTTGCGGGTCATGATCTTCTCGACGGTTAGGCGGAGCCGGCTCTCGAACCGGATGTCGCGGTTGGTGAGGATGCCGACCAGCTTGTTGGCCTCGTCCGTGACCGGCAGGCCGGAGATGCGGTGCTCCCGCATGACCTCGATGGCCCGGGCGACCGTGTCCTGGGGCCTGAGCGTGATGGGCTCGACGACCATACCGCTCTCGCTCCGCTTGACCTTGTCGACCTCCTCGGCCTGGCTTTCGATGGACAGGTTGCGGTGGATGACGCCGAGGCCGCCCTGCTGGGCCAGGGCGATGGCCATCCGCGACGTGGTCACGGTGTCCATGGCCGCGCTGACGATGGGGATGTTGAGGGCGATGTTGCGGGACAGGCGGGTCGTGACCGAGGCCTGGGCCGGCGCGATGTCCGATTTGGCCGGAAGGATGAGGACATCGTCGAAGGTCAGGGCTTCCCGGATCGGTTTGTCGCGCATGACGGCTCCTCCTTGGCTCATCGGTCAGCGCTTGCGCCTCTTGCCCGGGATCATGGCCCGGGCCTGTTTAGCCCGCTGTCCCGACGGCCCCGCGGGCTTCTGGTAGTACATGGGCGTCTGCCGCCGGACCGGCGCGGGCTGGTCGACGACCGGCTGGATGAGGAAGAGGTAACGGACCGCGTCCTCCTCGATCCGGTCGAGCATGGACTGGAACATCTCGAAGCCCTCTTTCTTGTACTCGATGAGCGGGTCCTTCTGGCCGTAGCCGCGCAGCCCGATGCCCTCCTTGAGGTGGTCCATCGCCAGCAGGTGGTCCTTCCACTGTGAATCGATGACCTGGAGGAGGATCATCCGTTCGAACTCGCGCATGAAGGGGCCGAGCTGGCGCTCCTTGGCCTCGTACGTGTCGACGAGGCCCTTGAGGAGCGCTGCCCGCAGGTCGGCGAAGGCCACGGTGTCCCAGTTGAGGCCGAGGGTCTCGATGTCAACTCCGAACTGGGCCTGGATGGCCGTGCCCAGGCCGGCGCGGTCCCATTCCTCGGGCGGGGTGTCCTTGTTGGCATGCGTGTCGAGCATCCAGTCGACGATATTGTCGATGATACCGAGGAAGTACTGGCGCTGGTCTTCGCCGTGAAGGATCTTGCGCCGCTGGCTGTAGATCGTCTCCCTCTGCTTGTTCATGACGTCGTCGTATTCGAGGAGGTGCTTGCGGACGGTGAAGTTCTGGCCTTCGACCTGCTTCTGGGCCCGCTCGATGGCCCGGGTGATCATGTTGTGCTCGATGGGCACGCCTTCGCCCATGCCGATCCGGGCCATGAGCCCGGAGATGCGATCGCTGCCGAAAATGCGCATGAGGTCGTCCTCGAGAGAGAGATAGAAGCGCGACGAGCCCGGGTCGCCCTGGCGGCCGGCGCGGCCGCGGAGCTGGTTGTCGATGCGCCGGGCCTCGTGCCGCTCGGTGCCGAGGACGTGGAGGCCACCGAGGGCGACGACGGCCTCGTGCTCCTTCCGGGTCAGGTCCGTGACTTCCTTCAGCGCCTTTTCGTATTGCTCGGGCGTGATCTTGGCCGGATCGGCGCCGCCTTTGGCGAGCTGCTCCCGGGCCAGAAACTCTGGGTTGCCGCCGAGGAGGATGTCGACGCCGCGGCCGGCCATGTTCGTGGCGATGGTCACAGCCCCGATGCGTCCCGCCTGGGCGATGATCTGGGCCTCCCGCTCGTGGTACTTGGCGTTGAGGACGACGTGAGGGACGTTCTTGCGCCGGAGGAGCGTACTGAGGTGCTCGGATTTCTCGATCGAGATCGTGCCCACGAGGACGGGCCGGCCCTTGGCGTTGAGCTCGATGATCTCCTCGGCGGCGGCGCTCCATTTCTCGCCCCCCGTCCTGTAGATGACGTCCGGGTTCTCCAGGCGGATGAGCGGCTTGTTGGTCGGGATCTCAACGACGTCGAGGCCGTAGATGTGACGGAACTCTGTCGCCTCCGTCACGGCGGTGCCCGTCATGCCGGCCAATTTCTTGTACATGCGGAAGTAGTTCTGGAAAGTGACCGAGGCCAGGGTCTGGTTCTCCTCCTCGACCCGGACCCTCTCCTTGGCCTCGAGGGCCTGGTGGAGGCCGTCGCTGTAGCGTCGGCCCGGCATGAGCCGGCCGGTGAACTCGTCGACGATGACGACCTTGCCGTCCTGGACCATGTAGTCGACGTCGCGCTTGAAGAGGTGGTGGGCCTTGAGGGCCGTATTGACGGCGTGGACATAGTCCATGTTGTTGAGGTCGTAAAGGTTCGTCACCCCCAGGGCTCGCTCGGCGTCGGCCACGCCGGGCTCCTGGATGGAGACCGTCCGGCTCTTCTCGTCGATGGTGAAGTGCTTATCCCGCTGGTAGCGCCGGACGAGGGCGTCGACCTTGGTGTAGAGCTCGGTCGACTCGCTGCTCGGGCCGGAGATGATGAGGGGCGTCCGGGCCTCGTCGATGAGGATGCTGTCGACCTCGTCGACGATGGCGTAGTTGAACTCGCGCTGGGCCAGGTCGGCCAGGCGGAACTTCATGTTGTCGCGCAGATAGTCGAAGCCGAACTCGTTGTTGGTGCCGTAGGTGATGTCGGCGCGGTAGGCCGTGTAGCGGTCGGCGTCCCCGAGGTCGTGCTGGATGGTCCCAACGGAGAGCCCGAGGAAGCGGTAGATGGCCCCCATCCATTCGGTGTCGCGGCGGGCCAGGTAATCGTTGACCGTGACGATGTGGACGCCGTGCCCCGTCAGGGCGTTGAGGTAGGCGGGCAGGGTGGCGACGAGCGTCTTCCCTTCGCCCGTCTTCATCTCGGCGATCTTGCCCTGGTGGAGGACGACGCCGCCGACGAGCTGGACGTCGAAG
>DSDX01000390.1 GCA_011048485.1 Candidatus Aminicenantota bacterium
CGTCGATCAGGGCCCGGACGCTGTAGGCGTCGAGGACATCGATCTGACCGATCGGGGCCCCCGGGGTTTTGAAGGCGCCGATCTCGGCGTCGAGCTGGGTCAGCTGTCCGGCGATGGGGGCCCGGATGACGAGATCGTCGAGCTTGCCCTTGGACGCCTGCAGATTGGCTTCCATCCGGTCGAGCTGCTCCTCGAGCGACCGGAGCTGCTCCTCGCGGTACTCGAGCTCCTTCTTTTGGCTCTCGGCCACGATGTCGCGGTTGCGGACCTGGTATTCGTAGTCCAGGCGCATGACCTCGAAATCGAGGTCGGAGACGAGCTTGCGTTCGTGGAGCATCTTGTTGCGCTCGTAGAGGGTCTTCTGTTTGGCCAGCTCGTTCTCGACCTGGTTCATGGACTGCCGGAGCCCCTGGCGATATTGCTCCATGTTGAGTCGCGTCTGTCGGAGGGCGTTGCTCTGCTGGATGAAGTCGGCTTCGCGCCACATGATGTCGAGGAGGAGGTTGGTGTTGACCAGCTGGACGATCGGGTCCCCGGCCTTGACCATGGCCCCGGCCTCGAGGAACCGCTTCTCGACCCGGCCTCCCTCGGTCGTCTCCAGGGAATAACGCATGATCGGCATGACCGTGCCCTGCTGGGGAATGGATTCCATGAAGGATCCCCGCGTGACCGTCGAGACCGTGATGCGCTCGGAGTCGACGTTCAGGGTCGACTGGTTGAATTGGAACAGTAAGAGGTAGACGACGACCAAGACGAAGACCGCCGCGGCGGCCAGGGTGGCGATCTTGCGGGGCGGCCACTTCTTCTTCTCGAGCTGCCTGTCCATGCCCATTGTCGATCTCCTGGAGCGAGTCCGATTGGTCTTCTCACCGCATTTATGCACGAACCGTGCCAAGGCCAGGCCGGCCGTCCCGCCCGGGCCTGTGGGCATGAACCGGTCCCAGCCTGTTCGCCATCATGACACGAAGTGTTCGTTTCCGGACAGTTGGTGTATAATGGGCCGCGAGGCAACAGGCCCGAGGCCGGGGCATGAAACTTGCAATCATCGCTACCGAAGAAATCGAGGCCCATCTTTGTGCGAGAGGGGCGAGAGGAGCCGGCCATGGACCGTAAGAGCGGAAAGATCCTGGTCGTCGACGACAACGAAGATATCCTTAGCGCGGCCCGGCTCCTGATCAAACAGCACGTCGCCCTGGTCCACACGGAGAAGAATCCCGAACGCATCCCGGCCCTCATGAGAGACGAGGCCTACGACGTCATCCTGCTCGATATGAATTTCGCCAAGGGCGCCACGGGCGGCGAGGAGGGATTCGCCTGGCTCAGCCGCATCCTGGCCGCCGATCCCCTGGCCGTGGTCATTCTCATCACGGCCTACGGGGACGTCGGCATGGCCGTCCGGGCCATCAAGGAGGGGGCGTCGGACTTCATCCTCAAGCCCTGGCAGAACGAGAAGCTCCTGGCCACGCTCGCGGCCGCCCTCAGCCTGCGCGCCTCCCGCCTCGAGACCCTCTCCCTGCGCCAGCGGCAGGGCCACCTGAGCGCCGACCTCGACCGCCCCTACCGGGATTTTCTGGGCCGGAGCGCGGCCATGAAAGAGGTCTTCGCCGTCATCGACAAGGTCGCCGGGACCGACGCCAGCATCCTCCTCCTCGGCGAGAACGGCACGGGCAAGGAGCTGGCCGCCCGCGAGATCCACCGCCGGTCGAGCCGTCACCGGGAGATCTTCGTCGGCGTGGACATGAGCGCCGTGCCGGAGACGCTCTTCGAGAGCGAGCTCTTCGGCCACGTCAAGGGCGCCTTCACCGACGCCCGCGACGACCGGGCCGGGCGGTTCGAGTCGGCCTCCGACGGGACGCTCTTCCTCGACGAGATCGGGAACCTGTCCCTGCCGCTCCAAGCCAAGATCCTGACCGCCCTGGAGAACAGGCGGGTCTTCCGGGTCGGGTCGAACAAGCCGATCACGATCGACGTCCGGCTCGTCTGCGCGACCAACCGGCCCATCCACCAGATGGTGGCCCAGAACAACTTCCGGCAGGATCTCCTCTACCGCATCAACACCATCGAGGTCCGCCTGCCGTCCCTGCGCGAGAGGATCGAGGACGTCCCCCTGCTCGTCGAGCATTTCCTAACCGTCTATTGCCACAAGTACGGCCGGCCGCTCAAGACCGCCTCCCCCGCCGCCCTGCGCAAGCTCGAGGGCTACGCCTGGCCCGGCAACGTCCGCGAGCTCCAGCACGCCGTCGAACGGGCCGTGATCATGTCCGACGCGCCGGTCCTCCAGCCCGAGGACTTTTTCTTCAGCCCGGACGAAAGCGCCGCCGGCGAGACAGCTCCCGCCGCCGGGACCAGCCTCGACGACATGGAACGCCGGTTCGTCGACCGGGTTCTCAGCAAGCACGGCGGGAACGTCAGTAAGGCCGCCCGGGAGCTGGGCATCTCGCGGGCCGCCCTCTACCGCCGCCTGGACAAGCATGGTCTATAAGAAGTTCCGGGTCGCGGTCTACCTGCGCGTGGCCGCTCTCGTCGTCCTCATCGGCCTGTTCTTCTTTGTCCTGTGGCGCCTGGATCTGCCCGCGGCCGCCGTCCTCATCGGCCTGCTCATCGCCGGCCAGGTCGTGGGCCTTTTCAGGACCGTCGACCGGACCAACCGGGACCTGGCCCGTTTCTTCGACTCCGTGCGCTTCGACGATTTCTCCCAGACCTTTCGCGGGAAGGGCCCCGGCGGGTCGTTCGCGGACCTGCATGGCGCCCTGGCCCGGGTCATCGAGGCCTTCCGGACGGCCCGGGCGGACAAGGAGGAGCAGGCCCTCTACCTCCAGACCGTCGTCCAGCACATCGGGATCGGTTTGCTCGTGTTCCAGTCCGACGGGGAGGTCGAGCTCGTCAACAACGCCGCCCGGCGGCTTCTCAAGGTCGGCCAACTCAAGAGCGTCCGGGACCTCGAGGGCACCCACCCGGCCCTGGCCGAGGCCTTTCTCCGCTTGAAGCCCCAGGACCGAGGCCTGGTCAAGGTCGAGGCCGGCGACGACCAGTTCCAGCTCCTCTTGCACGCCGCCGAGTTCAAGCAGCGGGGCCGGGACCTCACGCTCGTCTCCATCCAGGACATCCGCAGCGAGCTCGAGGAGCGCGAGATCGAGGCCTGGCAGAAGCTCATCCGCGTGCTGACCCATGAGATCATGAACTCCATGACACCCATCTCCTCGCTGGCGACGACCGTCGAGGGCCTGATCGAAAAGAGCTGCCCCGCGGCCGAGCCGGAGGGTCTCGACGACATCCGCGGGGCGCTGCGGACGATCCAGAGACGGAGCGAGGGCCTCCTCCATTTCGTCGACGGCTACCGCAACCTGGCCCGGATCTCCAAGCCCGATCTCGCTTTTTTGCCGGCCGCGGACCTCTTCGCCCAGGTCAGCCAGCTGCTCCGGGCCCGCCTCGAGGAATGCGGCGTCCGGCTCGAGACCGCCTCGAATCCGGCCCGGTTGGAAGTCCTGGCCGACCCCGATCTTCTCGAGCAGGTCCTTATCAACCTCGTCCTCAACGCCTGCGACGCCGCCCGCGGACGGCCCGAGCCCCGGATCGAAATGGCCGCCAGCTTGGACGAGCGCGGCCGGCCGGTCGTCCAGGTCCGGGACAACGGCCCCGGGATCGCCCCGGAGAACCTGGACAAGATCTTCGTGCCCTTCTTCTCGACCAAGGAGGGCGGCTCCGGGATCGGCCTCAGCCTGTCGCGGCAGATCATGCGGTTGCACGGCGGCTCGATCAGCGTGTCCTCCAAGGCCGGCCGGGAGACCGTTTTCACCCTCCGCTTCAAGCACTGACACGAAGAGAGGCACTTGCCGTAAGTGTCCACCCTGATCCCGGCCCCTTTTGTCATCCGGTCATGCAACATCGGGCCCTGGCGGAGCGTATCTTAAGATAGAGGCCGGAACGCCGGCCCGCATCTTTAGGCCCGGGAGGGGTCATGCTCAAGAACTATTTCGTCACCGCCTGGCGGAACATCGTCAAGGCGAAGGGCTTCTCGTTCCTCAACATCGCCGGCCTGGCCGTCGGACTGGCCGTCTGCCTCCTCATCCTTCTCTATGTGAGGGCCGAGACGAGCTACGACGCCTATCACGCCCACGTCGACAGGATCTACCGGATCCAAAACGCCTGGCTCAACGCCGATGGCTCGATCCGGGGCGAGTTCGCCACCCTGGCCCCCTCTTACGCCATTCTGTTAAGTAACGATTTCCCCGAGATCGAGCGCCTAGCCCGGACCTGGAATCCGAGCGGCACCGTTGTCAGGGCCGGCGACAGGACCTTCACCGAGGAGCGTCTCTTCTTCGCCGAACCCGAGATCTTCGATATTCTGACGCTTCCGTTGGTCCAGGGCGATCCCGCTACGGCCCTCAATGATGTCGGGGGGATCGTCCTTTCGAGGACCACGGCCCGAAGGTACTTCGGGGACGCCGACCCCATGGGGCGAAGCATCACGCTTCCGTCCAGAGGCAACCTGGAATTCCGGGTCACGGGGGTCATGGAGGATGTCCCCCTCCATTCGCACATCCACTTCGACTTTCTGGCGTCCTACATCACCTTGAAGGGCCTATCCGGGAGCGGTGACGCGGATTACTTCCACGGCACCAGGAACTTCTCCGACAACGTGACGGCCGTCTACGTCCGCCTGGCCGCCCCCAACGGCGGCCCGGAGCTCCAGGCCAAGATGCCGGCCTTCCTCGACCGGCACTTCCCGGCCCGGGAGGACGAGCAGGGACGCCTGGTCAAAACGAGCGAGTCGCGGACGCTTCACGTCCAGAAGGTCAAGGACATCCACCTCTACGCCCATACCCGGGCCGATTTCGAGCCGGCCGGCGACATCCGGACCGTCCGCCTGTTCACGATCATCGCCCTGTTCATCCTGGCCATCGCCTGCGTCAACTTCGTCAACCTGTCCACGGCCCGCGGCGCCAAGCGGGCCAAGGAAGTCGGGCTGCGCAAGGTCGTCGGCGCCGCGCGCCGGACGCTGGCCGCGCAGTTCCTCGGCGAGTCGTTTCTGGTCACCTTCCTGGCCCTCTTGCTGGCGATGGGTCTGACTCTGCTGGCGCTGCCCGCCTACGGCCGCTTCGTCGGCCATCCGTTCGGCGCCGCGACGCTCGTCTCCCCCGCCGGCCTGGGCCTTCTGCTGGCCGGCTTCCTGCTGACGGGGCTGGCCGCGGGGGTCTACCCGGCCTTCTTCCTGGCGTCCTTCCGGCCATCGACCATCCTGCGCGGAGAATTGACGAGAGGAAAGGGCGGGGTCGCCCTGCGGAAGGGTCTGGTCGTTTGCCAATTCGCCATTTCCATCGCCCTCATCTTCGCCGTGACGGTCATCGCCCGCCAGACCCGATTCCTGAGGACGGCCGACCTCGGATACGCCAGGGACAACATCATCTGCATCCCGGTCGAGACAGCCGTGTCCCGCCGCTGGACGGATATGAAGACAGCGCTCCTCCGCGAACCGACCGTTTTGGCGGCAACGTTGTCCAAGCGCGCGCCCGCCGGCCGGTTGCTCGACTCACCCGGCTTCTGGGCCGAGATCGACGGCAACCGGGTCCAGAGCGCCTTTGGCATGCCCCACAACCGGGTCGAGCACGATTTCTTCAAGACCTACGGCATGACCCTGGTCGCCGGGCGCGACTTCTCCGTCGAGATCCCGAGCGACGCCGCCGAGGCCTTCGTCCTCAACGAAACGGCCGTCAGGCGGCTGGGCATCCAGAGCCCGGAAGACGCGGTCGGCATGGCCTTCGGCACGTTCGCACCGAACCGGAACGGCCGGGTCATCGGCGTCGTCCGCGATTTCAACTACGAGTCCATGCATAGTCCCATCGTCCCGATCGTGTCCTACGTCGCCCCCGAACAGGCTAACACGCTGAGCCTGCGGATCGCCCCCGGCTCCCTGGACAAGGTCGCACGGCACGTCCAGTCGGTGTTCGACAGCATCCACCCGGCCGGGCCGGTCGAGTACGACTTCCTGAGCGAACGATTGGCCGCCCTCTACCGGGGCGAGGAGCGGGCCATGCGCCTGTTCTCCCTGTTCAGTTTTCTCGCCGTCACCATCGGTTGCCTGGGCCTCTTCGGCCTGGCCGCGTTCTCGGCCGAACGCCGGACCAAGGAGATCGGCATCCGCAAGGTCTTCGGGGCCTCGGCGCCGTCGGTCGCCGCGCTGCTCTCGCGGGAGTTCACCAAGTGGGTGGTGGTCGCCAACGTCGTCGCCTGGCCCGTCGCGGCCTTCGGGATGCACCGCTGGCTCCGGGGCTTCGCCTATAGGGTCTCCATCGGGATCGTTCCCTTCGTCCTCTCCGCCTCGCTGGCGATGGCCGTCGCCCTGCTCACGGTCAGCTACCAGGCCGTGCGGGCTTCCCTCGCCGACCCGGTCAGGTCGCTGCGCTACGAATAGCTCGGGACTATTCGCTTCTAAGCACCTCGGCAGGGTTGGTCATGGCCGCGCGGGCGGCCTGCCAGGTGACGGTGAGCTGGGCGATGAGCAGCGTGGCCGCGGCCGCCGCCGCGAAAACTTTCCAGCCAAGCGGGATCCTGTACGCGTAGTCCCGGAGCCAGCCCTTCATGACGAGGTAGGCCACGGGGGCCGCGAGAAGGTTGGCGGCCAGGACCCAGCGGGCGTATTCCTTGGAGAGCAGGGCCACGATCCCGGGCGCGTTGGCCCCCAGGACCTTGCGGATTCCGATCTCCTTGGTCCGCTGCTCGGCGGTGTAGGCCGCCAATCCGAAGAGGCCGAGCGAGGAGATGAGGATGGCGAGAGCGGCGAAGGTCTGGACGAGGCCCATCTCC
>DSDX01000124.1 GCA_011048485.1 Candidatus Aminicenantota bacterium
ACGCCTACCAGGAAGCCTATCGCGGCGACCTGCGGGTGTCCGCGGGAGAGACGATAGAGCTCAAGGCCTGGATCGTCGTGGCCGAGGTCGCGACGCCGCGGCACGGCTGGCACGCCCTGGTCGACGCCGCCTGGTCGCTCAACGCCCGGGAGGTGAGCCCCCGCTTCGAGCCCGAGGTCGTCTGGGAGATGGGAGCGCAATTCGCCGCCGACAACCTTTGGGCCGAGGAGAAGGGCTTCAAAGGTTTCTCGATCGGCCTGCGCTGGGACCCGCAGGAGCAGGGCTGGATCCAGCGGCAGGTCTGGAAGTACGAGATCGGCTGGGCCGGGCAGAACCTGTCCCTGGCCAACGCGATGCTGCACGACTACGTTCTGGCCAACGAGCGCCGCTCGCTCGACAAGGGCATCGCCTGCCTCGATACATGGCTCAGGAACGCCCGGCTGAGGAACGGGATGTTCCGCTGTCACTACGACTACCTCATCGGGCTTGAAGATTCCAAGGACGAGGTCCAGGACGCCTGCAACTTGGGCCATGCCGCCCAGGGCTACTTCGAGGCCTATGACCTCGCGGCGAGGTGCGGCCTGCGGAAGCCCGAGTACCGGGAGGCGGCGCTCGGGGTGTGCGACTTCGCCCTCAAGGCCATGAGGGCCGACGGCCGCATCGGCAAGAGCTGGACGAACGACGGCCGGGTCGTCGATCCCGAGGGCACGATCGGCGCTTTCCTCATCCCGCCGCTCGTCACGGCTTACCGCGCGACCCACAAGGCGGCCTATCTCGAGGGGGCGGAGCGGGCCTTCGCGTTTTACATTGGCGAGTTCGTGCGCACGGGCTTCACGACGGCCGGGGCCCTCGACACCTATTGCATCGACAAGGAGTCGGCGACGCCGCTCCTCAAGGCCGCCCTCGAGCTCCATGACGTCACCGGCAAGGCCCAATACCTCAAGTGGGCCGAGGACGTCTCCTACTACCTGGCCACCTGGCAATGGCACTACAGCGTGCCCTATCCCGCGGGGACCGTCCTCGGGGACATGGATTACGACACGTTCGGCGGAACGGCCGTCTCGACCCAGCACCACCATCAGGACCCCTACGCCCTGGCCATCGTCAACGACTGGATTGAGCTGGCCAAGCTGACCGGTCATGACGTGTGGCGGGAGCGGGCTCTTGCGGCCTGGGCCAACGGCACGATCGGCATCTCGGGCGGCGACCTCGTCGTCATGGGCAAGAAGCGGCCCTACGGCAGCCAGGACGAGGGCTTCCTGCACACGCGCTGGATGCGGCCCTTCGCCGTCAGCCAGTGGCTTGTGGCCTGGCCGACCGCCTTCCGCCTCGAGACGCTCCGCCAGAACCCCAACTGGTCCCTCTTTGACAAATAAGAGAGGGTCAGATCTACTTTTTTTCGAAAAAAGTAGATCTGACCCTCTCCTTTTCTCTTGATGTAGAATAGGCGGCGATGCGGGTCAACCTGGCCTACGGGAAAACAGGGCTGTCGGTCGAGTTCGACGACGATTGGAACGTCACCGTTGTCGAGCCCACCTTCGTCCCGGCTTTGCCCGACCCCGCCGAGGCCGTGCGGGCCGCCCTCGAGTCGCCCCTCGGCTCTCCGCCCCTCCGCGACGTCGTCGAGCCCGGCATGCGCGTCGGCGTTGTCTTCAGCGACATCACCCGCCCGGCGCCCAGCCCGCTTCTGCTCGGGGCGGTCCTCGAGGTCCTGGACGCCGTCCCCGGCCTCGAGGTAACGCTCTTCAACTCGCTCGGCACGCACCGTCCCAATACCGAGGCTGAGCTCCGGGCCATGGTCGGCCACGCCATCGTCGAGCGGCGCCGCATCGTCCAGAACGACACCTTCGACCCGTCCACCCAGGTCCGGGTCGGCCGGACCTCGAAGGGCCACGAGACCTGGCTCAACGCCGAGCTCATGCGCTGCGACCTCAAGGTCCTGACCGGCTTCATCGAGCCCCACCTCTTCGCCGGCTTCTCCGGCGGCGGCAAGGCCATCATGCCGGGCATGGCCGGCCAGCGCACCGTCCTCGGTAACCACGACTTCGGCATGGTCGGCGACGCCAAGGCCATCTGGGGCGTCACCCTCGGCAATCCCATTTTCGAGGAGGTCCGCGAGGTCGCCGGGCAAGCCGGCCGCCTTTTCCTCCTCAACGTGACCCTCAACCGCGACAAGGCCGTGACCGGCGTCTTCGCCGGCGACCTCGACGAGGCGCACGCAGCCGGCTGCGCCTTCGTCAAGCGTTCAGCCATGGCCCCCATCGACCGGCCTTTCGACATCGTCGTGACGACGAACTCCGGCTATCCCCTCGATATCAACCTCTACCAGTCGGTCAAGGGCATGCGGGCCGCCGAGCAGATCGTCCGCCCCGGCGGGGCGATCATCATCGCCGCGCGCTGCGCCGACGGCGTTCCGGAGCACGGCCTCTACGGCCGCATCCTGCGCGAATCGAAAAGCATGCAGGAGGTCCTCGCCAAGATCTCCGCCCCCGGATACCTCGAGCAGGACCAGTGGCAGGCCCACGTCCAGGCGCTCGTCCAAGAGAAGGCGGCGGTCTACGTCAGGTCCGATGGCTTGTCCGACGACCAGATCCGGGCCGCGCACCTCCGGCCCTGCCGCCGCATCGAGGACACGATCGCCGCCCTCCTCGAGCGGTACGGCCGCGGCGCCTCGATCTGTGTCATGCCCGAGGGCCCCCAGACCATCCCCTACGTCGCTTGACGGGACGCCGCCGACCCGGCGGTCCGCGACTGGAAAAACTCCCAGGCGCCGGGTAGAATGTCGAACATGCCGGTTCAATCCAGCCCCGCCGGGACGTCGTCCCGGCTCGCGTCGTCCGCCCTTCCCGGCCTCCTGGCCCTCCTCCTGTCCTGCGGCCGGCCGATCCCTCCGGCGCCCGCGCCGGCCGTGGAGCCGACCATGGCCGTTCTCGAAACCCGGGTCGGGCCGGAAGGCTCCGACGGGCCCACGTTCTGCCGGAGCGACCGGCTCTGCGGCTCGGAGGTCCTGCCCGCGTTCTATCAGGGCCGGCAGCTGCGCCCGGCTTGGATCGACGAGGGGCTGACCCTGTCCGACGCGAAGGCCTTCATCGACGCACTGCGCCTCGTCTCCGCCGACGGGCTGAACCCCGAGAACTACCACCTCTCGACCCTCGAGTCCGTGCTGTCCGAGATCCGGGCGGCCAGGGCCGAGACCCCGGGCCCCGTTCCGCCCGAAACCCTGGCCGATCTGGAGATGCTCCTGACCGACGCGTTCCTGCTCTGCGGCTCGCACCTCGTCCACGGCCAGGTCAATCCGGAGACGATCGAGTCCGAGTGGTTCATCAAGGGGCGCGTCGAGGACCTGGCGGCCGCCCTGGAGAAAGGCCTCGAGACGAACGATGTCCCCGCGGCCCTCGACTCCTTGCGGCCGGCCCACGCCGTGTACCGGGGTCTCATGAGGGCCTTCGACGAGTATCGCGCGCTTGTCCGGGACGGCGGTTGGCCCGCTTTCCCAGCCGGCCCGAAGCTTTCCAAGGGGGATCGCGATCCACGTGTCGTATCCCTCCGGGAAATACTGACGGTCATGGGGGACCTCCCGGCCGCCGACATGTCGGGCGACCCCATGCTCTTCGACGAGGGCCTGGAGCGGGCCTTGAAGGCTTTCCAGTTCCGCCATGGTCTCGAGCCCGACGGCGTCGCGGGAACGGGCACCGCGTCGGCCCTGGCCGTCACCGCCTCCGACAGGCTGACCCAGATCCGGGCCAACCTCGAGCGCTGGCGCTGGATCACTCAAGATCTGGGCGAGCGGCACATCATCGTCAATGTCGCCGACTACCGCGTGGCGGTCGTCGAATCCGGGCGGGAGGTCCTGTCCATGCCGGCCATCGTCGGCTCGGCCTACCGGCGCACGCCCGATTTCAGCGGCCGGATGTCGTACCTTGAATTCAGCCCGTCATGGACGGTGCCCCCGAAACTGGCCCGGGAGGACATCCTCCCCCGCGTCCAGAGCGATCCGCTTTACCTCCGGAAGAAGGGCATCCGGGTTTTTGAGGATTGGACGGACGACGCCCGGGAGATCGATCCCGCGGACATCGACTGGCCGCGTATGGGAGCGGAGGCGCTGAACTACAAGTTCCGCCAGGATCCCGGGCCGCAGAACTCGCTGGGCCGGGTCAAGTTCATGTTCCCCAACAAGTTCGACGTCTATCTCCACGACACGCCCGACCGGGGGCTGTTCCGGCGGGCAGTGCGCGATCTCAGCTCCGGCTGCATCCGGGTCGAGAAGCCCGTCGAGTTGGCCGAGTATCTCCTGCGCGACGACCCGAGCTGGACCCGGGAAAGGATCGTGGACGCGATGGGCGGCCGTGAGACCGAGGTCGTCACCTTCAAGGAGGCTGTGAGCGTCCACATCATTTATTGGACGGCCTGGCTCGGAGAGGACGGCCGGGTCCATTTCCGACAGGATGTCTATCTCAGGGACGCGGCGCTCTACCGGGCTTTGGACGAGCTCGCCGCGGGACCGGCCGGGTAGGCCGGCTTACCAGCTGCGGACGCGGCCCACGTCGATGTGGATGAAGTCCGAATCGGGATAGAATCCCACGCCGCCCCCGCGCAGGTCGAGCGCCGCCCGACGGAGTTCCCTTAGCTTGACGCCGGGGACCCGGATGTCGATAGCCTTTCCGACGAGATGAAGGCTGTTGGAGGCGACCCCGCCGCTCGCCGCCCTAAGCCGGGCGTTCGTTTTCGCGGACCTGTAGCCCGAAATGACGTGGAACGGCGCCTTCGTCCCGGTCTTAGAGGCCAGGGAGTGAAGGAGGTCGAGGAGACCGACATCGATTTCCTTGATCTCCCCCGTCCTGTGGTCCCGCAGGATGTGGTCGATCTTGGCGAGCGATTCGGGGACGATACAGCCGTTCCGGCAGTACGCGACGGCCATAGACTCCCCGGTATGGGTGTTGAAGAAGGACAGGCTGCGGTCGGGGGGGAGGACCATTGCGGAGGCGGGGGAGGCATACGCGGAGAGCCGCGTCAGGAAAGGCCAGGCCAGCGCGGCCGCGCCCAGGCCGAGGAACCGCCGCCGGCCCGGGGCCTCGAGGGTCGATGTCACGCGATTCTTGTCTTTCATCTAACTTTTAGTCGTCTTAGTTATTATACCAGACGCCGTTTGTTCTCTCCAGCAGACGGAGCTTCCGGGAGACTGCCCTGATTCCTGTCATGTCCGAAGGCCCGCGAGCCACCCCCCGACGTCTCCGCTTGAACCGTCGCGGGACTCAAAAATCGAACGACAGCCCGGCCCGGAAGCCGCCGCGCGGTCCGAGGCCCAGGACAA
Organism: Candidatus Aminicenantota bacterium; assembly: GCA_011048485.1. Taxonomy (GTDB): domain Bacteria; phylum Acidobacteriota; class Aminicenantia; order Aminicenantales; family Saccharicenantaceae; genus RBG-16-66-30. Next base: position 5,312 of record DSDX01000124.1, read on the forward strand.
GCTCGGGCGCGGGCCTGACGCCGCGTTCCTCGAGGTAGGCCAGGTAAGTCCTCTCGGCGCGGCTCTTGACCAGGAAGAAAAAGAGCGACAAGCCTCCGCCGTAGGCCAACGCCGGCAGCGCGCCGCTTGGGTCGTCACCGCTGCTTGCCGAGATGGCGCCAACGATGCCAAGGCCGCAGAAGACGCCGGCCCCGATCATCCTCGACCTGTGTCCTTTCCTGGCCAAACGAGCCAAGGCTTCCGCGCAGGCCGCTTCCCTCTCTCCCGGATCGGCGAGATCCCGGGTACGCCTGCAGGCTCTCTCCGCCGCGCTGGGAACGGCTAGGGCATAGATCCCTCCCACGCCGTAAAGCCCACCCGTCAGGACCGAGATCCTCCCGAAGAGCTCGCCCAATCCGAGGAAGTCATCCTCGTCGGCCTCGGCCATCATCGACAGGCCCCCCGCGATACAAAGGCCTCCCCCGGCTAGGAGTAGGCCTCCACCCGTGGTCCTGGCTCTTTTCGATTTGACAGATAGCCGGGTCAGGTATCGCTCGGCCAGCGGCTCCTGGGCGAAGATCGGGCCCGCGGCCGCCGCGAAGATAGCCAAAGCCAGGAGCGCCGATGTCACCCTCTTCTTCGGGTACTCCATCAGGTATCCCCTCCCTCTGGACGTCCATACATTCGGCGCCGCGGAGGGAATTGTCAAGGGTTGAGCGCAGGTTTCGGAAAAAGTCAGCGGACGACGATCTCGTCGACGAAAACCCAGGAGAGGCTGCCGGCCGAGACGTGCCAATCGGGGAGGTGCTTGGTCCCCTCGACACGGAAGCGGACATACTGGATACCGGCCAGGGAGCCCGGCTCGGTCATGTCGTCCGACCAGGAGAAGGCGCGGGTGACGTCCTCGTCCCGATGGTCCCCGAAAACGGCCTTGGCCCCGATCTCGCGGAACGCCGCGCCGTCGGCCGAGACCGAACAGGCGACCCGGTCGGGATGCAGGATCCAGCTTCGGTGGTCGGACAGGGTGCTGAGCGTGATCTCGCGGGCCGTGACCGCCTTTCCAAGGTCCACGGTCAGTTCGAAATCGAGGCCCTCCCAGCCCAGCCAGTGGACCCTGAAGTCGCCGGCCCCCCGCACGCCGTCCGCGAGCACGGCCGTGTCGCCCCTGGCGTATTTCTGCGACGGGGGCGGGTCCGCATCGACCGGCCGGCGGAAGGCCAGATTGCCCTCGACCTGGACGTCGATGAACCGCCTGACGCCTTCGACGTAGGCCGCCGGCGTCAGACCGGCCTCGCTGAGCGTCCGGACGCCGCCCGCGCGGCATCGCCCGGCGAAATCGTCGATGAGCGCGACCATGCCCGGCTTGGCGACGAAGCGCCCGCCCTTCTCCTCGTAGAAACCGCGCGGGCCGAACATGTCGTTCTTGCCGATCTCGAGGGTCGCGTACATG
>DSDX01000125.1 GCA_011048485.1 Candidatus Aminicenantota bacterium
CCTCCTCGCTCCCGGCGACATGCTGCTCGTCCTCGGCGCCGGGAACATCAACAAGGCCATCCCCGACATCATTGCCCGGCTGGAGGGGAAGGCCTGACATGGCGACCATGACCGGCGAGATCCGGCAGGGACGCAGGCCGCCCCTGTCCGCCCGCCGCCTCTTCCTCCGCCCGGGCGACAAGCCCGCGGCGCTCCGCAAGAACAGGCGGCGGCGGATCCTCAAGGTCCGTCACGTCGCTCTCCTGCTCGCCCTCCAGGCGGTCCTGTTCCTGGCCCTCCGCGAGGCCGTTCTCTTTCTGATCACCTGGGAGGAGCTCGAAATCCGCGAGGTCCAGGTCGTCTGCGCCGAGGACGATCTCCGCCGGGCCCTCGAGAGCCACTTCGCCGCGCCGCGCCTCGGCAACATCCTGCTCTGCGATCTGGAGGCCCTTCGGGCCCAGGTCCGACGGCTGGCTTGGGTCAAGGACGCCAGCGTCGAGAAGGTCCTGCCCTCGGCCCTGCACGTCTCGGTCGTCCTGCGCGCGCCCTTCGCCCTGCTCGAGCGCGGCGGCGGGCTGTGGCTCGCCGACGAGGAGGGCCGCGTCCTGGAGCCGGTCTATGCCATCGACGAATACGACCTCCCTGTCGTCTCTGACGAGACGGGCTTCGGGTCCGGGTTCTTCGACAAGTGGGACGCGGCCAGCCGCTGTCTCAAGAGCCTGCCCAGGACCGAGAGGGACCGGCTCCTGGCGGTCCGGACGAACGACTACGGGACGCTCGAGCTGGCCTTCGAGGACGACCCGGTGAGGATCGTCGTGAGCACGGCGGCGCCGGCGGCCGGCCTGGAGGCTTTCCGGGGCCGGCGGACGGCCTGGGAGGCGCGCTTCGGGCCCCTGGCCGTCGCCGACCTGAGCTACGTCGGCCGGATCTATCTGAGGCCCGCGGAGCCGCCGCCCTCCGGGGACGGCCTTCCCCAACCCGACAAAGGAGAATGAGCCATGTCCAAGAACAACTACATCGTCGGCTTCGACATCGGCACGCGGAAGGTCGTGGGCATCATCGCCGAGGTCACCGAGGAGCGCAAGATCGAGATCATCGGCATCGGCACGGCCGATTCCCACGGCCTGCGCAAGGGCGTCGTCGTCGACCTCGAGGCCACGACGGCGGCCATCAAGAAATCCCAGGAGGAGGCCGAGCTCATGGCCGGGGTCGAGATCGACTCGGCCTTCTTCGGCATCTCCGGCGCCCACATCAAGAGCCTCAACAGCCGCGGCGTGGTCGCCGTCTCGGGCAAGAACCGGGAGATCACCCGCGAGGACGTGCGCCGGGTCATCGACCAGTCCAAGGCCATCCCCATCCCCCCGGACCGGGACATCATCCACATCATCCCCCAGGAATTCATCGTCGACGACCAGGACGGCATCAAGGACCCGACCGGCATGAGCGGCATCAAGCTCGAGGTCTGCGTCCACATCATCACCGCCGCCCTGACCTCGCTCCAGAACCTCAAGAGCTGCGTCGAGCGGGCCGGCATCGGCATCGAGGAGGTCGTCCTCAACCAGATCGCCACGGCCCAGGCCGTCCTGACCCAGGACGAGCGCGAGCTCGGCGTCGGGCAGATCGACATCGGCGCGGGCACGACGGAGGTGGCCATCTACGAGCGCGGCAGCCTCTGGTACACCTCGACCATTCCCATCGGCGGAGACAACTTCACCAACGACATCGCCGTCGGCCTGCGGACCCCCATCCCCGAGGCCGAGCGGATCAAGAAGAAGTTCGGCTGCATCGCCGGCCCGCCCGTCGACGAGCAGGAGACGATCGAGGTCCCCTCGGTCGGCAAGGGCCGCAAGCCCCGGATCCTGTCGCGCCAGCTCCTGGCCGACATCATCCAGCCCCGGGCCGAGGAGATCTTCCGCCTGGTCGACTCCGACATCAAGCGCATGGGCTACGACAAATCGCTCAACTCGGGCATCGTGCTGACCGGCGGCACGGCCCTCCTCGAGGGCCTCGAGGAGGTGGCCGAGGAGATCTTCGACCTGCCGGTGCGGCGCGGCGACCCGGGCGGCGTCGGCGGCCTGGTCGACCGCGTCTCGACCCCCGATTTCTCCACGGCCGTGGGGCTCATCCTCTACGGCTTTCACATCTGGCAGGACCGCGGCCTCGCCAAGGACCGGAAGAAAGGCGCGATCGCCCGGTTCAAGGACTGGTTCAGGGAAGGATAAGGAGGACATCATGAGCGACGAATCCAGCCGTCTGAAATTCCACCTGGTCGAAGACCATCTGGGGGCCAAGATCAAGGTCGTCGGGCTCGGCGGGGGCGGCGGCAACGCCGTCAACCGGATGATCGAGTCCGGCGTCCAGGGCGTCGAGTTCATCGCCGTCAACACCGACCTCCAGGCCCTTAACGCCAACCGGGCCCGGACCAAGGTCCAGATCGGCACGCAGCTGACCAAGGGCCTCGGCTCAGGGGGACGCCCGGAGACCGGCCGCCAGGCGGCCATGGAGGACACGGAGAAGCTCCTTGAGCTCCTCCAGGGCGCCGACATGGTGTTCTTGACGACGGGCCTCGGCGGGGGCACGGGCACGGGCTCGACCCCGATCATCGCCAACCTCGCCGCCGAGCTCGACATCCTGGTCATCGCCATCGTGACCCTGCCCTTCGGGTTCGAGGGCCGGGTGCGGATGAGGCAGGCCGAGGAGGGCCTCAAGGAGCTCAAGACGGCCGTGGACACGGTCATCGCCATCCCCAACGAGAGGCTCCTCCAGACCGTCAACATCAACACGTCGATGCAGGACTCCTTCCGGCTGGCCGACGACATCCTGCGCCAGGCCGCCCAGGGCATCTCCGACCTCATCACCAAGCCCGGGCTCATCAACCTCGACTTCGCCGACGTCAAGTCGGTCATGAAGGGTATGGGCATGGCCTTCATGGGCACGGGGCTGGCCAGCGGCGAGAGCCGGGCCCTCGAGGCCGCCGAAAAGGCCATCTCCTCGCCCCTTCTCATCGACACCTCGATCGAAGGCGCCCACGGCGTTCTCATCAACATCACCGGCGGCAAGACGATGACCCTTCACGAGGTCTCCAAGGCCTCCCAGCTCATCCACAGCCTGGCCGATCCCGACGCCAACATCATCTTCGGCACGGTCATCGACGAAGGCATGAAGGAGACGGTCAAGGTCACGGTCATCGCCACCGGCTTCGACCAGCCCGGCGAGCGCAAAGCGGCCCCGGTCGAGGACACGCCCGCGCCGCGGCCGCCCGCGGCCCGCAAGGCCCAGCCGCCCTTCCCCGTCGTCCCGGAGACGCCGCCCTACGTCTTCGAGCCCAAGAGCGCCGGGGCGCCGATCTGGGAGCCGACCTCGTTCAGCGACAAGCAGTGGGAATCCTACGAGACGCCCTCGTTCATCCGCCGGACGAAGCACGCGTCCCTGAGAAAATCGCCGCATGAGATCAGCTGACCTCGTCGTCGCCGGCTGCCGCGAGCTCCTGACCTGCGCCGGGCCGCTGCCCAAGCGCGGGCGGGCGCTCGGCGAGGTCGGCGTCGTCGAGAACGGCTGGGTGGCCTCGTCGCAAGGCCTCGTCGTCTACGCCGGCGACGAGGCCGACTTCCTGGCCGAGGTCGCGCCCGAGCCGGGCGCCGTCACGATCGACGGCCGGAACCTCGTCGCCCTGCCCGGGTTCGTCGACGCCCACACCCACCTGCCCTTCGCCGGCGACCGGGCCCGCGAGTTCGGCCTGAGGATCCAGGGCTGGACCTACCAGCAGCTGGCCGAGCGGGGCATGGGCATCCAGACGACGGTCAAGGCGACCCGGGCGGCCAGCCTGGACGACCTCGTCGCGCTGTCGCTCAAGCGGCTCGACCGCATGCTCCTTCACGGCACGACCACGGTCGAGGCCAAGAGCGGCTACGGCCTCAACTTGGACGACGAGATCAAGCAGCTCGAGGCCCTGCGCGACGCCGCCGCCCTCCATCCCGTCGACGTCATCCCGACCTTCATGGGCGCCCACGAGGTCGCGCCGGAGTACAAGGACCGGCGCGAGGAGTACATCGGCCTGCTCATCGATACGGTCATCCCCGAGATCGGGCGCCGCGGGCTGGCCGAGTTCTTCGACATCTTCTCGGAGCCCGGCGTCTTCTCGATCGAGGAGACGCGGCGGCTTGTCGAGGCGGCCAAGGCCGCGGGGTTCCGGATCAAGGTCCACGCCGACGAGTTCGTGTCCCAGGGCGGCGCGGAGCTGGCCGCCGAGGTCGGGGCCGTTTCGGCCGAGCACCTCATCGCCATATCGGACGAGGGCATCGCCAGGCTCGGCGCGAGCGACACGGCGGCCATCCTGCTGCCCGGGGTCTCGTTCTTCCTGATGCTGGCCAAGCGGGCCCCGGCCCGCCGTTTGATCGAGGCCGGGGCCGCCGTCGCCCTGTCCACGGATTTCAATCCCGGCAGCTCCCATATCTTCTCCATGCCCTTCATCCTCCAGCTCGGGGTCTTCACGCTGGGGCTGACGGTCGAGGAGGCCGTCAACGCCTGCACCGGGAACGCCGCCTACGCCATCCGGCGCCACGGGACGGTCGGCAGCCTCGAGCCGGGGAAAAGGATGGACCTCATTCTCTGTGACGTCCCGGACCACGTCTCGCTGGCCTACGAGGCCGGCCGGAACCCGGTCCGGACCGTGATCAAGAACGGTAAAGTCGTCGTTGAAGACGGTCGGCGGGTGACGGCCCCCTGATGTCGCCCCGCCTCAGCCCCCGCCTTTACGTTCTCCGGCTGGCCTGGCTCGGCCGGCGGCCCCTCCTCTCCCCTCTTCCTCTCGCTCCGCGCCGGGCTCGAGGGCGAGCTTCCAGAGGCCGCTTCTCTCGTCCTTCTTTCGGCCGATCTCGTCCCTGAAGCGGACCAGGGTGACCTCGCAGGTCACCGAGACGACCGCCTCCTTCAAGTGCCCGCCTCTCACGGCCATGGTGTTGTCGCCAAGGGCGATATGGGCGTGAAAATGGGGTTTCCCGTCGACGGTGGAGATGTTGCCGTAGAGGGAGACGATCTCGTAGGGGCCCGAGAGCCGGACCCAGTCGTAATCGTTGGTGCTCGGATCGAAGTGGCCGATCTCGGCCTCCCCGACCGCGCCGAGTCCGTGGAAATAGCCGCCGCCGATCGCGTCCCGCTCGCACAGGGCTCGGAGCGTCTCGACGATCCTCTCCCCCGCGTCCAGCCGGACGACGTATTGGGAACCCAGGATGAAGTATCTCACGCGGCCCTCCTTGGCCCCGATGTTACAGCGCTCCGCCGCGGTTGGCAAGCGGCCCGGGAATGGGAGAAGAACCCTCTTTTAGGCGGTCGGCCTGTCCAGCTTCGCCTTCCAGTAGAGATAGGCCGGGATGCCCAGGCAGATGATGCCCAGCCCGGCCAGCGCGTTCCAGAAGGCGCTGAGCAGCGAGGCCACGGCGATATAGAGCGCGGCCAGGATGAACAGGACCGGCGTCACCGGGTAACCCCAGGTCTTATAGGGCCGCTCGAGGTCCGGCCTCTTCTTGCGCAGGACGATGACCGCGGCCACGGTCAGACCGAAGAAGACCCACTCGCCGAAGATGACATAGGTGAAGAGCTGACGGAAGGTCCCGGTCAGCGTCAGCAGCACGCTCCAGGCGCTGATGGCGATGATAGACACGTGGGGCGTCAGGTATTTGGGGTGGCATTCCGCGATCCGCTTGAAGAACAGGCCGTCGCGGGCCATGGCGAAATAGACCCGGGGCGAGCAGAGCATGTTCTGATTGGCCGCGCCGAGGATGGAGAAGAGGATGAGGAAGGTGATGAGCGAGGCCCCGAACGGCCCGGAGACGATCTCCATGACGTCGATGGCGACCCGGTTCTCGGAGGCCGCGATCCGGCCGACCGGCAGGATGTAGAGATAGGCCAGGTTGGCGACGACATAGATGGCGATGACCGCGACCGTGCCGACGAGGATGCCCAGGGGCAGGTTCCGTCTGGGGTTCTTGACCTCGCCGGCGCTGTACGTGGCCGCTTCCCAGCCCTTGTAGGCCCAGAGCGAGGCGACGAGTCCGACCCCAAAAGCCCCCAGGAGCCCGAAGTCGAGCGAGCCGGGGGAAGGCTCGACGAAGTGCGACACGCTGCCGCGGCCCTTGGCGAAGAAGAATACGGCGACGACGATGAGGCCGATGGCGCCCGTCTTGATGTAGGTCAGCCAGTTCTGGAGCCGGGAGCCCCAGCGGACGCCGACGTAGTTGACGGCCCCGAGAAAGGCGACGAAAGCCGCGGCGATGAGCTTCTTCACGAGCGGGCTCATGTCGATGAACCGCGGCAGGATGTTGTGGGAGAAGGCGACGGCCAGCGTGGCGATGGCCCCCGAGTCGATGACCAGGAAGAGCGTCCAGCCGAACAGGAACGACAGAAGCGGGCCGAAGGCCTCGCGGAGGTAGACGTAGACGCCCCCGGCCTCGGGCATGGCCGCGCCGAGCTCGGCGAAGGCCACGGCGCCGAAGAAGCTCAGCAGGCCGCCGACGACCCAGACGGCCAGCATGAGGAGCGGCACGGGCACGGCCGCCGCGATCTCGGAGGGCGACAGGAAGATGCCCGAACCGATGACGCCGCCGATGACGATCATGACGACGTCCCAGAGGCTCAGGACCCGGGGCAGGGCGATCTTGGTCTTGTCGACGGCGGGGCAGGCGGGCGCTTCAGGGGCCATGGATCGTCTCCTAGGAAAGGCTGCGGCACCGGCGGGCATTCTATCAGCATCGAGGGGCCTGGGC
>DSDX01000011.1 GCA_011048485.1 Candidatus Aminicenantota bacterium
GGCTCCCCTCCACAAAGAGCCCGTGGCCCTGGATCTCTCCTCCCTCCTTAGGCACGGAACAAAGCTCGCTTTTCTTAGCCTGTCCTTGTCCGACGTCCCTAAAGAAAAGGATCCGCTTCCCGTCCGGCGTCCAGCAGAACGCGGCGTGAACACTGAGACTAACCCCGAAAGCGCTGGACTTGGCTCTGATGATCTCCCTGGGAGGTCCGCCCGGCAGGGGAATGGCCTTCAGAATCTGCAGATCGTCCGGCGCGAGCGTTTTGAAAACCAGCTCTTTTCCGTCAGGAGAGACGCTCAATCCACCGACGTCTGGCGGAGCGTCCTGCCGATAGAGCTCGCGGCTCTCGCGCGTGATGAGGTCGATGCTCATGATGCGGCTGCGCTTCTTGGCAAATTCGAAATATGTATAGAAGACGGAATTGCCGTCGTTGGCCGGGGCGATGTACTTGATATTGGCTCCCGGCTCGCTGTTGACGAGAAATGTCGTCTGGCCCGTTTCGAGCTGAACCTGGAAAAGGGCCAGGGTGTTCTTGCCATCGCTCCCGATGACGAAGAGGGACCGTCCGTCCGGGGCCCAACTCGAACGGGCCAGCCATTCGAGGTTCGTCTTGACCTCGCGCGTTTCGCCCGTATCTTCGGACCGGATCTTGAGAGCCATCCGCTGTCTTGTCCCGGGCGCCGATTTCTCCTTCGAAAAGAAGGCCAGGAACTTGCCGTCCGGCGACCACTGCGGATGCTCGTCGGCGCCGACCAGGGGCTGGGGCAAGATCTTCGGTGGCTCGATCACGCCCCCCCTCTCCAGATCGACGGAGGCGGTGAAGATATCCGACATGGTGATCCCCACGCTGTAATAGAGGGAGCCTTCGGGGCTGATCCCGAGAGGCACGACCAGACCCAGGTTCTTCCTGACCAGACGGGGCTGGCCGTGGGCCTGGCCGTCGGAAATCTCGACCGTCCAGGCGTCATACGTGCCGGTCCGCGAACTCAGAAAAAGAAGGGTCTCGGACCCCGGGATCCTGCCCAGGACGGTGTCGTTCTCGGGGTGCTCCACGACCCGGAATTCCGCGGCGCCGTCGACGGAAAGGGCGAAGATGTCGTGCTTGTGATCGCCTTCGGTCTGGGGCAGATCGACGAGAAGAAAGCGGCCGTCGCGCGAAAAGACCATGCTCATGGGCGCCGCCTTGATCTGCCTGAAAGTCTTGAGGATCTTCAGGGAGCCGTCCTCGACCGAGATCAATCCCAGGTTGAAGCTCTGGTAGAAATCCCTCATGACAACGGCCGCGATGGACCTTCCGTCGGGGGACCAGGCCGCGGGAAAGGCCATCTCGTTCTTCTGGCTGTAAAGTGTCCGGGGGGCTGATCCGTCGACGCCGATCGTCCGCAGCTCAATGGAGTTGTCCATGTTGAACCAGGCGTAGACGAGGCTGTTCCCGTCCGGCGACCAGCGCGAGATGAGAGGGAATTGATAGGGTTTATCCGCTTGGGCTTTCCTGACGACGATGGTCCTTTTGCCGGATGCGACGTCTCTTATGCAAAGGTTTCCCGATTCTTCATCGACATAAGACAGATACCTTCCGTCCGGTGAGATAGAGGACGCGGATCCCGCCTCAAGCCCCGACCAGACCATGCGGACGCTCAGGGCCTTTTCTGCCGTATCGAGAACGGCCTTGGCCCGGACCATGGCGGAGAGCTTCTCCCGGGCCCGCTTGACGGCCTCGGCCTGCTCCGGGAAATCGCTGACGACCTTCTGGAAGGCCTTCTGGGCCTCCGCGAGACCTAACTTTTCATAGCACAGGCCGATATGGAGCTGGGCCTTGGCGGCGATCTCGCGCTCGCCCGAGAACCTCTTGACGATGTCCTGGTAGAGCCCTATGGCCTTTTGCAGGTCGCCCTGGCCCTCCTCGACATAGAGGGCCTTCTCGAACAGCTCTCCAGCCGATTGCTGGGCCACGGCCGTCTTCCCGGGCACGAGCAGACCCAGACAGGTCACCAGGCTGAGGATCACGATAGCTCTCTTCGTCTTCATGGCACCCCTCCGCGTCGTCATTCCTCTCTCACCATAGGGTACGACGGCGCCGGATGTGTTCAGGAAGTATCAAGAAGCGATGAAGATACCACGCAGGGCCCCTCATCCCGCGAACTTGTATCCCACGCCCCTGATGCTGAGGACGTGGCGCGGGTTCGACGGGTCGTCCTCGATCTTCTTGCGGATGTTGGCGATGTGGCTGTCGACCGTCCGGAACGACACCGCGACGTTGTCCTCGCCCCAGACGGCGTCGAGAAAATCGTCCCGCGTCAGGACCTCGCCCTCTCTCTCGACCAGGAGCTTCAACATCTGGAATTCGAGAGGGGTCAGGTCGAGCGCCTTCCCGTCCTTCGCGGCTTCGAACTTCTTGAAGTCGAGCCGGACGCCGCCGAAACCGACGACGCCGTGACGGGCCGGCTTCTCTTCCGCCCTGCGAAGCACCGCCTTGACCCGGGCCGTGAGCTCGCGCAGGCTGAACGGCTTGGTCATGTAGTCGTCGGCGCCGAGCTCAAGCCCCAGGACCTTGTCGACCTCCTTGTCCTTGACCGTGAGCATGATGATCGGCGTCCGGTCCTCCCTCATCCTCAGCCTCTTGCAGACCTCGGTCCCGTCGAGGACGGGCATCATGAGGTCGAGGACGATCAAGTCGGGCTTCTCCCGCTCGGCGGCCGCGAGCCCCTTTTCGCCGTTCTCGGCGGTGCAGACCAGGTAGCCCGCGGACTCGAGCTCGTCCGAGACGCTCAGGCGGATCCCCGGCTCGTCCTCGACGACAAGGATCTTCTTTGCCATGACCATGACCTCCGCTCAGGCTCCGATCGGCAGGACCAGCGTGAACTTGCTGCCCCGCCCGACCTCGCTTTCGACGAGGACCCGGCCCCCGTGGGCCTCGGCGATGTGCTTGACCAGGGTCAGTCCGAGCCCCGTCCCCCTGGCCGAGAGGTCGTGGGCGTTCCGGCCCTGGAAGAACTTCTCGAAGACCTTGCCCACCTCGTCCGGATGGATCCCGATCCCCTCGTCCGCCACTTCCAGGACGATGTGCTCCCCGTCGCGTCTGAGCACGACCCGGACGGCCTTTCCCGCCGGGGTGAACTTGATGGCGTTGCCGAGGAGATTGGCTAGGGCCCGGGTGAGGGCCTCGGCGTCCGCCCGGATGTCCGGGATCTCGCCGGCGACTTCGAGCCGGATCTCCGGCCCCTCCTGGACCTGGCCCTTTCTGTAGGCCTCGACCTGTTCCATGGCGATCCGGGCGACGTCGGTCTCGGCGAAGTCGTATTCCTTCTTCCCCTCCTCGATCTTGGAGAAGTCGAGCAGGTTGTTCACGAGGCGGGTCAGACGTTCGGTATCGTGGGCGATGATCCCGAAGTACCGGTCCATCTTGGCCGGGTCACGGACCTTGCCGTCGGCGAGCCTTTCCATGAGGGAGCGGATCGAGGTCAGAGGCGTCTTGAACTCGTGGGAGACCGATGAGACGAAGTCCGACTTGATCTTGAGGATCTCCATTTCCTGCCCGATCGTCCGGGCGATGAGGAAGGCGCCGAAGGCGAGAACGACGACCAGCGTCAGGATCGTCCAAAAGTAGAAATTCCGCCGCAGGTCGAGGACCCCCGGGCCTTGCGCCGGGCCCCTGAAGAGCTCAATCCTCCAGGGCGGGAAATTGCCCTCGAAATATTCCGTCGCCAGCGGGGCGTCCGTCGTCGGACTTCCTTCTCCCGCGAGAGGCCGTCCGGTAAGATCGGCCACGACGACCTCCGCGCCGTCCTCGAGCCCGGCGCCGGCCAGGGCTTCGGCGAGGGTTGCCCCCGCGAGATGCTCGACGTCGAGGCGGACGCCGAGCACACCGGCGGTCCCCGGGCCGTTCCGCTCCGCGATCCAGGCGCCCACGAAGAGAATATCCCCGTCTTCGATCTTTCTCGAGATGCGATAGGGCTCCGGGCTGTACTCCTCCGACAACGCGAGCCTTCGTTCGAGTTCGGGGACGATCTCGCTCTCGAGCATGCCGGTTTCCGCCCATTCCCGGTCCATGGCGGTCCGGTCCGTTCTTAGGGCCTCGTATTCCGCCCGGGTCGCCTCCGGGATCTTCCGCCCCGTCTCCAGCGCAAGGAACCTGTCGAACGCCTCTTCGACCAGGGACGCGTAGGTCTTGAACTGATCTTCGGTGAGGGTCGAGGGCTTCCCGAGCACCGCGCGGTACGCGTCCAGGGCGGCCCCCGCCGCTTCCTGGGGATTCCCAAGCCGGAGGTAGCACTCGACGGCTTGCAGCCGGGCGATAAGGCCCAGCGGCAGGCCGGACGGTGCCCGGCTCTCGGCGTAGTCGCCGGCGACCCCGGCATAGACGCGCGCCGCCCCTTGGAAATCCTCCGCTTTCTGAAGGCAGCGGGCCTGGCGGGACAGCAGATCGGCCCTGAGGTTCCTATCGGGGGTCGAGGTCGAAAGCGCGCGGTAGCGCGCGGCGGCGGCGCGGTAGTTCCTGTCGACGAACTCGAGCGTTTCGGCCCGTCGGATCCCATCGGCCAAAGCCGCGTTGACGGCTCGAGCGCCGGCGGCCGGTCTCATGCCGGGCGGGGCCTGGAGGAGCGGGAAGGACGCCGTTCCGCCCTTATAGAGGAGGACCGTCTGGCCGGCGAGCGGATCGGAGGCGAACCGTTTCCCGACCGCTTCCAGACCGCCGTTGAGATCTTTGGCGACCAAAGCGGGCTCTTGAGCAGTTTCCACGATGATACGCGCGAACGACTCGATTTCCGATCGGATATGCGCCCTGATCAGCCCGGCCGCCCGCCGGGCTTCCGTTTCCTCCTGCCGGGCCAGCCTGAACCTCTCGCTGCGGATGGCCCGGACGCCGAAGACGCTGAGCGTCAGGGCGGGCAGGAAGATGGTCAGGAAGAAGATGAGGACGAGCTTTTTCTGTTTCCTGACGGCGATGCGGAGGTTCTCGAGCATCCGGCACTTCGCTCCCGAGCGGCCGGCCCAATGATATCCCCTTGGTCCGCCTCAAACGTTAAGGGAGTGTGATGATTCTGTCAAGCCTTGGCGCAGGGCCCAGGCCGCCGTCACTTCTGGATGAGGTGGATAAAATCCTCCATCAGCCAGAATTGCCTTTCTCCTCCCTGCCATCCGGCGAAGACGAACTTTCCCCCGTCCGGAGACCAGTCGAGGTGATAAATGCCCGTTTCGACTAGGCCCGTGTCGATATCTTCGATGCTCCCGTCCTTGAGTGACATGACCTTGATGATCGTCTCATCCTGACGCCGCCCGCCAAAGCTGGGATTGAACGCGATCCGGTTGCTGTCCGGAGACCAGGCGATCTCTTTGTTGGCGTAGATGGCCTGGATCTCGCCCACGATCCTGGATTCGCCGCCGGCCGCGGGGATCACGTTGAGAGTCCCGTTCACGGAATCCTTGAAGCGGGAGAGGTAGGCTATGAGTTGCCCGTCGGGCGACCAGGCCAATGAGGCGCCATTGACCCTGTCGGAATTCGATGTCAAGCGTCTGGGCTCCCCGCCGGCGCTGTTCACAATGTAAATATCCGCCGGCCCGACCTCGTCTTGTCCTTCCTGGACCTGCTCACGGACAAAGGCCACGGCTTTGCCATCGGGTGACCAACACGGCACCCTATCTTGAAATGATGCCGGCGTTTTGACGAGCTGTCTTGGTCTTCCTCCCTCCACAGGGAGAATCCAAATGCCCCGTCCCGAATTCTCGGGCGTTCTTCCGGGAAAAACGATCATCTTCCCGTCAGGGGAAACATCGTTTCCCCCGTCCACCGTACCGATATCGATCTTAGAGTCAGACCGGAGAGGAAGGGCTGAAACCTCGCCGCCTTCGGCGGCGACGACGGACAGGGCCAGTTTATGCCAGTCTCCGCTCCCCTCGGGGGCGATATTGGCATGAAAGATCTTTTTGCCGTCGGGCGACCATCGAGGTTTGGTCGGATATCCCCCGACCGAAATAAGCGTCGCTTTTCCGCCTCCCGACGCGATGGTGTAAAGGCCGAATTCCTGGCGAGTCGAAAGGCGCATCCCGATCTTGTTGCCCGGGGTCCATCCCGCCAAGTTATCCGTTTCCACGAACTCCAGACCCTCGGGGAGATCGAACGCGGCGGTCTTTTCCTTCGGGTAATCCTTCGTGTCGAGGGCGACAATTCGTATCTGCCTGCGTCTCGCTTCATCCTTTTGATCGATATACGCGATCATGTCGCTTTGGGGTGACCAGATAGGGCTTGATGCCTTTCCGGCCTCGGCCACGAGCTTCGGGGCGCCGCCCTGCGCCGGGACGACATAGAGGTCTCCTCCCCCTCCTCCGAGGTCCCGATCTTCCACGTAGGCGATCATCCTTCCGTCGGGGGAGAAGACCGGCTGCCGGGCCTGGGCTTCGACGAGAAGTGTCGGTGAGGCTCCGTCAACCGCCATCGTATAGATGTGCTGCTCTTTTTTCATCCGATCGACCGAAGAGAAGGCCAGGGCGTTTCCATCGGGAGAGAGGCTTATCCTGTAATTGATGACGCGGAAGTCACGATAATTTTGATACGCCATCTTCGGTTCCCCTCCGGCCGAGGATACGACGAAGATGCCCTCGTCCTCCATCTGCCCTTGTCCTCCACGCGCCCCATCGGGGACCTTGGAGTTGAAGGCGATCCATTTTCCATCGCCGGACCAGGCATGTCCGTACCAAGCCACACTCTTTCCCCC
>DSDX01000163.1 GCA_011048485.1 Candidatus Aminicenantota bacterium
CCCTCCCCCTCCCTATTCCACTTCGCATCCTGCCTCCCCTCCTCGGACGCTGCGGCGTCCTGCGGCTAAGGAGGACATATCCCCCTGGACCCCCTTCCGAGAGCGCAGCGTGGGGGGAATCGTGAGAAACGGTTCCAAGGGGGGTCCGGGGAGATAGAGGCCATGCCCTGAGCGAAGCCGAAGAGAGATCCTCCCGGGATCGGGGGAAGAACCTAAAAAGAGGGGGGCCCGCCCCTCCGGGATGGGGCGGGCCCGACGGGCTCCGCGTCGTTCCCCTCGTACGAACTCTAGAACACGAAGCGCACTCCCAGGCGCCCGGAGATCGGAGCCATGAAGCTGTAGGGCATGCCGAAGCGGGGATCGAGGACCTCGTCAGGGGCGGGGGCCCAATCGCCCGAGATCAGGGCGGCGTCGCCCGGCGAAATGTTGTAGCGGTACTTCGTCGAGTAGATCCGCTGGGCGGTCCGGGCGTTGAAGATGTTGTCGACGTTGAGGTTGAACTTCAGCCCGGCGCGCCCGCCGAGCTTGAGGCCGTACTCGAGATAGGCGTTGGCGAAGAAGACGAACGGGGTCCGGCCCATGTTGCCCCGGTTGAAGGGGAAGTAGCCGTCCGAGTCGACGATCCATTCCTCGGTCACCGGCGTGCCGCTGTAGGCGTTGGCGATCAGGCCCACCGTCAGGCCGAAGGGCAGGGCGTAGCTGCCGTAGGCCTTGAAGCTGTGGGTCCGGTCGGTCGGCAGGACGCCGTCGATCGGGTT
This sequence comes from Candidatus Aminicenantota bacterium, assembly GCA_011048485.1. GTDB lineage: Bacteria > Acidobacteriota > Aminicenantia > Aminicenantales > Saccharicenantaceae > RBG-16-66-30. The sequence continues at coordinate 759 of DSDX01000163.1, forward strand.
GAGCTCCTTGTCGTAGGAGAGGTGCCACATGTCGAAGAAGCGCTCGCCGTTGGGCGAGTTGCGGCCGTCCTCGTCGGAGCTGGCCAGCCCGCTGTAGTTCCCCGTGAGCCGGCTGAGGGTGTAAGAGAGGCCGCCCTGCCAGCTGTGGCTGAAGCGCTTCTCGAGGGCCAGGTTCATGGCATAGTAATCGCGCTTGGCCTTGGGGCAGTCGGGGGTGCCGGGCAGGAGCAGGCCGCCGGCGCGGCACTCCTCGAAGACGTCCTTGATATAATCGCTGCCCGGGTTGGTGTAATAGTACTCCTCGATCGGGACGCCGATGTCCTCGATGGCCCAGAGAACCTTCTTGTTGACCAGGCGCAGGGACAGGGAGGCGTCCTCGGCGAGCTTTTTCTCCATCCCCAGCGAGATCTCCCGCTGGGTGAAGGGCTTCATGTCGGGGTCGATGACGTTGAACAGGGGCGGCCGGAAATCGCAGGTCCAGAGAAGCTCGCCGGGGAAGTTGCCGTCGACGCCGATCTGGGTGTAGTCCCAATCGTCGAGGGTGTAGTAGGCGCTCTTCCAGGCCAGGCCGCCGAGGCCGTTGGCGCCCATGTTGAGCTTCATGACGTCCTGGAAGATGCCGAAGCTGCCGTAGACCTTCAGGTTCGAGTCGCCGAAGACGTCGTAGGCGAATCCGAGCCGGGGAGCGAGCTTGTCGGCGAAGCCGAAGTTGACCGGCCTCTTGATGCCGGCGTAGGCCGGATCGGTCGTGTAGCTGGGCAGGTACTCCGCCTCGGCCCGGAGGCCGAGGTTGAGGGTCAGCCGGCCGGCCACCGTCCAGCTGTCCTGGAGGTAAAGAGACCAGCTGTTCATGTTGACCCGGTAATCCTCGCCATAGGGCCCGGCGTCGGCGAAGCCGCGGATGGCGTAGTAGCCGTATTCGCCGCGGCCGTAGTTCGTGCCGTAGGCGATGAGGTCCTGGTCCCAACCCAGGAAAACGATGGGCAGCTGGCCCTTGTCGGTGACGTCCTGGGTCCGGCGCATGAACTGGGCCCCGGCCTTGACGGCGTGCTCGCCGGCGCCCCGGAAATAGTAGGTGAAGTCGGAGTTCAGGGTCATCTTGCCGTCCATCCGCTTTTCGAGCCCCATGACGTTGGTCCGCGGGTAGTTCTGCCAGCCGGCGGGATGCCGCAGCTCGTCGGGTATCTCGGGGAACATGTCGTTCGAGACGAAGGCATAGGCGCCGGGCTGCTCGAGGCGGAAAGCGTAGTAGGGCTCCGAGGGGAGCGGGGCGATGCGGTTGTTCTGGTCGCTGTAGAAATAGCCGCCCCGGACGCTGAGCAGGGCGTTGTTGCTGAGGGTCAGGTCGGCGTAGGCCGTGGTGGAGAAGACGGGGTAGGAGTAGCCGAGGTTGTTGTAATCGCCCGAGGCGTTGGACAGCGCGGCATAGGTCTGGTCCGAGGGGAAGGTGAAGGGGTCGCCGCCGCCCTTGTACTTGAAGAGGTTCATGACCACGCTGGCCCCGGCGCGCAGGTTCTTCATCGGCTGGGCCGAGAGCTTGAAGGAGCCGTTCAGGGCCGTTTCGGTGCGCCGGTAGGAATTGACGCCCGTCACTTCCTGGATGGCCATGTCCATGGCCCGGTCCCGCCGGAACAGGCTCGGGGTGAAGGCCCCGAAGAACCAGAGGCGGTCCTTGACGATGTAGCCGCCCAGAAGGAACCCGGCCTCGATGGCGTGCTCCTTGTCCGTGCCCACGTACTGGTCGTAGGGGTAATAGCGGGCCTGGGTCCCGTCGCTCAGGTCGAGCGACAGGCGGTCGCGCCGCCGGCCCTCGAGGCCCGTGCCGGAATAGTAGCCGACGACCTCGCCGTGGAAGCTGTTGCCTCCCGAGCGGGTGATGACGTTGACGACGCCGCCGACCGAGCCGCCGTATTCGGCGTTATAGCCGGAGGCCTTGAACTGGACCTCCTCGGCGAAATCGAAGACCACGTTCTGCTTGCGGGTCCCGCCATTGAGATCCGAGGTGTCCGTGCCGTCGACGAAAAAAACGTTCTCGGCCCCCGAGGCCCCGTCGACGGAAATTCCGTCGAGAAGGTCGTTCTCGCTCTGGACCCCGGGAAGGATGGTCACCAGCGAATCGAAGCTGCGGCCCTTGGGCAGGGCGTCGAAGGTCTTGGCCGTGAGGACCTGTCCCCGGGCCTGGCTCTTGACGTCGATGAGGGGGGACTGGCCGATGACGATGATCTCTTCCTCGACCGGGCTCGGCTCCATGGCGATGTCCACGACCAGGGCCTGCTCGACGCCGAGCGCGATGTCGTTGCGGACGACCGCTTTGAAGCCCGGGAGACTGTAGGTAATGGTGTAGATCCCGGGAGGGAGGGCCAGGAGGCGATAGGAGCCGTTGGCGTCTGACACGGTCGCCGCCGTGCCCACGAGCCGCGGGCTTTTCGCCTCGACCGCGACGCCGGGGAGAGGGCCTCCCTGGTCGTCCTTGATCGCGCCTATGATCCTGCCAGCCGTAGGAGCCTGAGCGGAGAGGACCCCGGCCAGGAGAAGCGCGGCGACCAATGTCGTAACGATCGGTTTGAGAGCTTTCATGATTTCTCCTTGTCCCGGACCGAAGCCCCCGTGGGGCCGGCCGGGCCGTTCTCTCGTTCCGCGCGCCGGGCATTCCTCCCCGGCGCGCCGTGATGTCCGTACCCTGAGCGGGCCGCCGCCCGGCGGGACCGCTCCCCTTTCAAAAAGTTCTGGTGGACTCGTCAGCCCGGTCCGGTCACCTCCTTGCTCCAAAATAGGGATCGCGTCCATGAGCGTTCCAGTCCTTCGTCTCATGCTCCTACCATAGGCCGCCGCCGGGACCGGTCAATGGGCCGAACGGCCCATCCTCCCATATGAACCGCTTTTCTCATCCGGATAATTGGGGAATTGGTATTGTGTCCCCGATTTCCTATAATGGGGGGACATCGGACGGAAGGAGGCCCCCCATGAGATACGGCACCGTCCTGACGGCCCTCGCGATCCTGGCCCTGGCGGCGGCCTGCGCCAGGCCGGCCAAGGCGCCGGAGGGGCTCGCGTTCAAGGACGACCTGGCCTTCCTCAAGGCCCGGACCCAGGTCGTCGTGCTGAGCCGCGACGGGGGGCAGGCCCAGGTCGCCGTCAGCCCCGACCTCCAGGGCCGGGTCATGACCAGCACGGCCGGCGGCCCCGAGGGGCTGAGCTTCGGCTGGATCAACCGCGAGCTTATCGCCTCCGGCGTCAACGACCCCCACATGAACGCCTTCGGCGGCGAGGACCGTTTCTGGCTCGGCCCCGAGGGCGGCCAGTTCTCGATCTTCTTCAAGAAGGGCGACCCCTTCGACCTCGACCACTGGTGGACGCCGCCGCCCGTCAACGAGGGCGCCTTCGACGTGGCCTCACAGGACGCGGACCGCATCCACTTCCGCAAGGCCATGCGCCTCGAGAACTATTCAGGCACGGTCTTCGACCTCGAGGTCAACCGGGAGGTCCGCCTGCTCGCCGCGGACGAGGTCGAAGCCCTGGGCGTTCCCGTTCCCGCCGACGTCAGGATGGTCGCCTTCGCCTCCGACAACAGCATCACCAATCTCGGCGCCGAACCCTGGACGAAGGAGACGGGGCTGCTGTCGATCTGGATCCTGGGCATGTTCAACCCCTCCCCGGAGACGACCATCGTCATCCCCTTCGAGCCGGGCCCCGCCTCCGAGCTCGGGCCGGCCGTCAACGACGCCTATTTCGGCAAGGTCCCGGCCGACCGCCTCGTCGTCGCGGAGGAGCGGGGCGTCCTGTTCTTCAGGGGCGACGGCGAGCACCGGAGCAAGATCGGCATCCCGCCGCGGCGGGTCAAACCCTTCGCCGGGAGCTACGACGCCGCGAACAAGGCCCTGACCCTCGTCCACCTGACCGTCCCCGAGGGCGCGGCCGACTACGTCAACTCGATGTGGGAGATCCAGGAGGAGCCCTTCGCCGGCGACGTCGTCAACAGCTACAACGACGGCCCGGCCGCGCCGGGGGCCAAGCCCCTCGGCCCCTTCTACGAGCTCGAAACCTCCTCCCCGGCCGCGGCCCTGGGCCCCGGCGGCACGATGACCCACGTCCACACGACCATGCACATCACGGGCCCGGAGAAGGCCCTCGACGCGATCGCCCGGGCCGCGCTCGGTGCCGGCCTGGCCGAGATCAAGACGGCCTTCGATCGAACGTCCTAAAAGGAACGGGAGGACCGATGGAAGCGAACAACGGCCAAGTCAGGGAATTCACGCTCAAGGCCATCCTGCTCGGCGTCGTCATGGCCGCCTTTATGGGCGCGGCCAACGCCTACCTGGGGCTCAAGGCGGGCATGACCATCGCCGCCACCTACACCACGGCCGTGGTCGGCATGGCCGTGATCAAGGCCCTCGGCGGGACCATCCTTGAGGAGAACATGGCCCGGACGGTGGGCTCGATCGGGGGCAACGTCGCCTCGGGGGCCATCTTCACCCTGCCCGCCCTCTTCATCGCCGGCATCTGGCTGCCCTTCTCCAGCCCCGGCCATTACCTGACGGCGACGGTCATCCTGGCCGCGGGCGGGATCCTGGGGATCATGTTCGTCACCATCACCCGGCGCGTCCTCATCGGCGAGAAGGACCTGCCTTTCCCCGAATCGGTCGCGGCCGCGTCCATCCACAAGGCGGGCCAGGCGGGCGCCAAGGGCACCGGTCACCTGCTGGCCGGAATGGGATTCGGGGCCCTGTTCACGGTCCTGACCGAGTTCAAGGTCATGGCCCTGAAATGGCAGAAGGTCGTCTCGGCGGGCAAGGGCTCGCTGCTGCTGCGCGGCCCGGAGGCCAGCCCGGCCTTCCTCGGGGTCGGATTCATCATCGGCCCCAAGCTGGCGGCCATCAACTTCAGCGGCGGCGTCCTGGCCTGGGGGCTCCTGGCGCCGGCCGCGGCCTTCTTCCTGAACTACGGCGACCTCGGGGACGTGGCCGACTGGGGCGCGGAGATCACCCGGGTCTGGCGGGACTACATCCGCTACATGGCCATCGGCGGCATGCTCGTCGGGGCCTTTTACACCCTGTTCAAGATGCGCAAGAGCCTGGCCCAGGGCATCGCCCGGTCGCTTTCGACCCTGGGGACCGGCAAGGGCGCCGCGACGGAGACGCTGCCGCGGACCGACCGCGATCTCGACATCCGGGCCGCCCTGGGCACGGCCCTGGCGGTCGCCGTCCTGGTCTTTTTCATCTTCAACCGCTACGCGGACAGCCTCCCGGCGTCGTTCGTCGCCGTCGCCCTCATGTTCGTCCTCGGCTTCGTCTTCGCCGCCGTCTCCGGCTACCTCGTCGGCATCATCGGCGTCAGCAGCAACCCGACCAGCGGCCTGACCGTGTCCGTGCTGATCATCGTCGCCTTCATCATGGTCCTGATGGGGCTGGGCGGCGGCAGCGGCATCTCGGCCGTGCTCATCGTGGCCGCCTTCACCTGCGTCTCGGTCTCGGTCGCCGGGGAGATGATGCAGGACCTCAAGGCCGGGCACATCCTGGGCGGGACTCCGCGGCGCATGCAGCTCGGCGACGTGTTCGGGGTCCTGTCGGCCTCCCTGATCATGTTCCTGGTCCTTTCGGTCCTCCACCTGGGGAACATCAAGCAGACGGTCCGGGCCAAGCTCGCCGGCCTGGAGGCGGCCGGCGTCACCGAGGTCGTCTACGACGGCGCCGATCCGGCCGTCGCCGCCGGGACCTACACGCTCGGGGAGATCGAGGCCATGATCCCGGAGCGCCAGAACGCGGTCCTGGAGACCAACGCCGGGTTCGGCGGCGAGAAGATCCCCGCGCCGCAGGCCAGCCTGATGGCCGTCGTAGCCAAGGGCATCATGGAGCGGAGCACGGAATGGATCCTGATC
>DSDX01000032.1 GCA_011048485.1 Candidatus Aminicenantota bacterium
ATTCGAGCTCGACGCCGTCATCGCCATCGGGGGGGAGGACACCCTGGGCGTCGGCAAGAAGCTCTACGACAAGGGCCTGCGCTGCGTCGGCGTTCCCAAGACGATCGACAACGACCTCTCGGGGACCGACTACACGTTCGGCTTCGACACCGCCGTGTCGGTCGTCGCCGAGGCGCTCGACCGGCTGCACACGACGGCCGAGGCCCACCATCGCGTCATGGTCGTCGAGGTCATGGGACGCCACGCCGGCTGGATCGCCATCGAGGGCGGACTGGCTGGCGGGGCCGACATCATCCTCATCCCCGAGTTCCCCTTCGATCTCGACGAGATCTGCGCCCAGATCCAGAAGCGCAGGGAGCGAGGCAAGCTCTTCAGCATCGTCGTCGTGGCCGCAGGGGCCAGGCCCCAGGACGCCAGCCTGATCGTCCAGTCGCGCGAGAAGGACGCCTTCGGCCACGTCCGCCTGGGCGGCATCGGCAACATCGTGGCCCGCGAGATCGAGACGCGCACGGCCATCGACACGCGGGTCACCGTGCTCGGCCACGTTCAGCGGGGCGGTTCGCCGACCGCCTTCGACCGCATCCTGGCCACGCGCTTCGGGATCGCCGCGATCGACCTGGTCAAGGAGGAGAAGTTCGGTTTGATGGTCGGTCTGAAAGGCAATCGCATCGTTTCGGTGCCGTTCGCCGAGGCCCTGGCCGAAACCAAGACGGTCGACGCCGAGCTCTACGAGATCGCCAAGGTCTTTTTCGGCTAGCCGGTCTTGACACGAAAAGGATTGATCTTAAAGAAGTTGGCCGCCCCGGGGGATTGACATCCCCGTTCGGGCATGCTACGCTCCCCCACGCCAGGAGGCGCCAAGGCCATGATCCGGAAACTGTCGCCCTTGCTTGCCCTGGCCGTCTGGCTGGGGGCCGTTGGCCCCGCGGCCGCGGCCGGCATCCGCTTCGAGCTCGGCTTCGGCTGGACACTGGTCGGCCCGGCCATGAGCGCCGCCTATGTCAATCAATACAAACCGACGCTGTCCCCCCCCAATCGCTATGTCGACAGCTCGGCCTCCCAGACGGTCCGCTTCAACGCCAAGACGACCTACGGCCTGAACGGTTTCTTCAATATTTTCGTCACCAAGAACCTGGGCATCCAGATCCTGGCCGACTACCATCGCCCGGGCCTGGGCGGCGCGAACGATCCCTATCTTGTCTCGATGCGGTTCCTGACCTTCGGCGGCACGCCCGAGACCTACGCCCGGACGATCGACTGGGAGCGGTCCGAGGGGAACCTCACCGAGACGGCGTTCAGCCTCAATGCCTTGGCCCGCTTCCGTGTCGCCGAGAACCTGTCCCTGAGCGTCTCGGCGGGGCCGAGCGTCGTCCATTTCGAGGGCCAGGCCGGGCATGTCGGCTACACGTCGTTCGATCTCGCGTTCGTCGAGGGGGAGTATCAGCTGACCGGCGGGACCTACCGCACGATCGTCGCGTTCGGCCCGCAGACGAAATACGGACTCAACGCGGGCGTCGAGGCGGCCTACGAGGCCTTCCGGCAGGTCATCCTGGCCGTCGACCTTCGCTGGTACGGCATCGCCAAGGCCGACCTGCCGCTCCGGATCGTCGAGGACCCGATCTACGAGGTCCCGACGAGCGAGATCGCCTCGACGATCGGGCTCGGAAGCGTGAGGATCGACCCATCGTACATCCGGGCCGGTCTGGCCATCCGCTTCATCTTTTGAGTCCCCGGTCCCCTTCCTGTCGCCCGTCCCCAGTCGAGTCCCTCCTCCGTTTCCAGATTCCGTCGCCCGGCGGCGAGGGGCTCAGATCCGGGCCCGACGGAGCCTGAGGGAATTGCTCACGACCGAGACCGAGCTCATGGCCATGGCCGCCGAGGCGATCATCGGGTCGAGCAGGATCCCGAAGGCCGGGTAAAGAGCTCCCGCGGCCACGGGGATGCCGATGACGTTGTAGACGAAGGCCCAGAAGAGGTTCTGGCGGATGGTGCGGATGGTCCTGCGGCTGAGCTCGAGCGCGGCCGGGACCGTCCCCAGGTCCCCGGAGATAAGGGTGATGTCGGCCGAGGCCATGGCCGCGTCTGTTCCCGTCCCCAAGGCCAGGCCGACATCGGCCTGGGCCAAGGCGGGCGCGTCGTTGATGCCGTCGCCGATCATGGCCACGCGCCGCCCCTCGGCCTGAAGGCGGCGGATGGCCTCGGCCTTGTCCCCCGGCAGGACTTCGGCCCGGACCTCTTCGATGCCCGCCTCCGAAGCCAGGGCTCCGGCCGTCGAGGCATTGTCACCCGTCAACATGACGACCCGCCGGCCCTCTTTGCGGAGCCCTTCGACGACGTCCCGGGCGCCCGGCTTGAGCGTGTCGGCGAGACCGAGGAGGCCGGCCGGCGCCCCGTCCACGAAAACAGCCGCGACGGTTTTGCCGGAACCGGCCAACCGGTCGGCCGGTCCGGCCAGGACCTTGATGTCGAAGCCTCTCTCTTCGGCCAGCCTGAGACTTCCCACCAGCACGTGACGGCGGCCGACCCGGCCTTCGACCCCCAGGCCCTCGAGGGCGCGAAACTCCTCCGCCCGGTCGAAGACGATGGCCTCTTCCTCGGCCCGGCGCGCGACGGCCCGGCCGAGCGGGTGCTCGGACGCGTTCTCGACCGAGGCGGCCAGCGACAGGAGCTCGTCACGGACGAAGCCGGCCGCAGGCAGGACATCGGTCGTTTCGGGACGGCCGTTGGTGAGAGTCCCTGTCTTGTCGAAGACGAAGGTGTCCGCCTTGTGGACGGTCTCCAGGCTCTCGCCGCTTCGGATCAGGATGCCCCGCTCGGCGCCCCGGCCCGTCGCGACCATGATGGCCGTCGGCGTCGCCAATCCCATGGCGCAAGGGCAGGCGATGATCAGCACGGCCACGAAGTTGAGCAGTGCGAAGACGGGGCGGGGCGCCGGGCCGAACAGGGCCCAAACGCCGAAGGTCAGGACGGCGGCCGCGATCACGGCGGGCACGAACCGGGCCGCGACGGCGTCGGCCAGCCGCTGAATGGGCGCCTTGGAGCCCTGGGCCTCCTCGACCAGCCGGATGATCCGGGCCAGGGCCGTGTCCTCGCCCACGCGCACGGCCCGGAAGCGGAAGCTCCCCCAGGCGTTGAGCGTCGCCCCGACGACCTCCTCTCCCGGCCCTTTGTCGACGGGCAGGCTTTCGCCCGTGATCATGGATTCGTCGATCGAGGACCGGCCCTCGAGGATCACGCCGTCGACCGGGATCTTCTCGCCGGGGCGGACGACGAGGACATCGCCCGGCCGGACGGCCTCGACGGGGACCTCGCGCTCTCCCTCCCCGGCCACGACGCGGGCCGTCCGCGGGCGCAGGCCCATGAGCCGGCGGATGGCATCCGACGTTTTTCCCTTGGCTCTGGCCTCGAGCATGCGCCCGAAGAGGACCAGGACGATGATCACGGCCGAGGTGTCGAAATAGACCTGGGGCTCGACGCCGGCCCGGCGAAAGAGCCCCGGGAAGACCGTGGCCGCGACGCTGAAGAGGTAGGCGGCGGACGTGCCCACGGCGACGAGCGTATTCATGTTCGCCGAGCCGTGCCTGAGGGCGCTCCAGGCGCCCCGGTAGAACCTCGCGCCGAGGACGAACTGAACGGGGGTCGCCAGGGCCCAGAGGACGTAGAAGTCCCGGAGGAAAGCCGGCATCCAGGGGAACCAGCGCCGCATGCTCCCGAGGAAGATGAGGAGGGCCAGCGCGCCGCCCCAGGCGACCGCGGACCTCAGAGAAAGGTACTCCTTCTCGGCTCCCGGCCCGGCCTCCGAGGGAGCGGCGGCGACGCCGTAGCCGGCCTCCCGGATGGCCTTGACGAGCTCGGCGCGGGAAACGAGCCTGGGGTCGAACAGAACGGTCGCCCTGGCCGTGGCCAGATTGACGTTGGCCTCGGCCACGCCCGGACTCGCCCTCAGGGCCCTCTCGACATTGGCCGCGCAACTGGCGCAGCTCAGGCCGGTCACGGCCAGGTCGATCCTGGCCGGGGCCCGGTCAGAGCCCGGCTTCTTGCGGAGGCCCGGCCCGCCGCTCATCGGCCTTCGGGGCCTCTCACGCGCTCCCGGACGGCCCGGTCAGACGTCGACGCGGGTGGCGCCGCTTTTGCCCTTGGTCGAGATCTTGAAGGGCACGTAGGCCGGGCAAATGCCCACGAACGTGGTGATGACGAAGATGGCCGCGATGATGGCCAGGATGATGGCCACGGTCCCCTTGATGGCCCCGATGATGAGAAGCACGGCGATGACGGCGGCGCCGATGAGCCTGAGGGTCTTGTCGATCCCCCCCATGTTCGGCCTCATGCGAACCTCCTTGCGATGTCCTTGATTGTCACGTGCGGTCTATTTTAGCACACTCCCTGGCCTTTCGATAGCCGATCCCGTCGGTTGCGCGCCCCCCCCTGTTGTGCTATCCTCTTGATGCCGAAACGAAGAGGAGAGGACCATGTCCGGACATTCCAAATGGGCTTCCATCAAGCATAAGAAGGCCGCGACGGACGCCAAGCGCGGCAAGATCTTCACCCGCCTCATCCGGGAGATCAGCCTGGCCGCCAGGGACGGCGGCGGGGATCCCGACAAGAACGCCCGGCTGCGCAAGGCCATCAACGACGCCAAGGCCTCGAACATGCCCGCCGACAACGTCAAGCGGGCCATCATGAAGGGCACGGGGCAGCTCGAGGGCGCGACCTACGAAGAGGTCGCCTATGAGGGCTACGGGCCGGGCGGCGTGGCCATCTTCCTCCAGGCCGTCACCGACAACAAGAATCGGACGGTCTCCGAGATCCGGCACATCTTTCAAAAGAACGGCGGCACGCTGGGCGAGAAGAACTCGGTCGCCTGGATGTTCAAGCGCATGGGCTATATCGACGTCGAGAAGGACAAGGCGTCGGAAGACATACTCGTGGACATCGCCCTGACCGCCGGAGCCGACGACCTCAAGGACGAGGACTCCCTGTTCCAGGTCACGACCTCGCCCGAGAACTACGAGGCCGTCCTCGAGGCCGTCAAGAAAGCCGAGATCGAGATCGCCGCCTCCGAGGTCGGGTTCCTGCCCCAGAACTACGTCAAGGTCGAGGGCAAGGAGGCCCAGCAGGTCCTGCGGCTCGTCAACGAGCTCGAGGACCACGACGACGTCCAGTCCGTCTCCTCCAACTTCGACATCTCCGAAGAGGAGATCGCCAGCTTCTCCCAGGGCGAGTGAAGTCCCGGCGGCATCCATGCGGGTCCTCGGGATCGATCCCAGCCTCCGATCGACGGGCTTCGGGATCGTCGAAGAGGACGCCGGCCGCCTTCTCGCGGTCGCCTACGGCGTCATCAAGCCGACGGCCAAACTGCCCCTCCATCTGAAGCTGGCCGAGATCAAGTCCGAGCTCGAGGCTCTCATCCGGACCTACGCCACGGCCGAGGCGGCTGTCGAGAACCCGTTCTACGCCCAGAACATGAAGACGGCGCTGCTCCTCGGCCAGGTCCGCGGGGCGGTGCTCGTCGCCGTCGCCGGCGCGGGCTGCCATTTGGCCGAGTACTCCGCGCTCGAGATCAAAAAGGCCGTCACCGGCTACGGCCAGGCCGATAAGGAGCAGGTCATGACCATGGTCCGGTCGCTCCTCGGCCTCGGCGACGACCGCATCCCGCTCGACGCCTCGGACGCGCTGGCCGCGGCCATTTGCCATCTCAACGCCCGCCTCTTTCAGCTCAAGGTCGACGGGAAGGAGCGATCATGATCGCGTACCTTAAGGGGACGCTGGTCCACAAAACGCCCGGCCACGTCGTCGTCGCGACCGGCGGGGTCGGCTACGCCGCGGCCGTCCCGGTCTCGTCGTTCGCCAGTCTCGGGGAGGTCGGCGAGACGGTCGAGATCTTCGTCCATACCCATCTGTCCGACGATGCCCTGGCCCTCTACGGCTTCTGCTCCCGGGACGAGAAGGACATGTTCCTCAAGCTGATCGCCATCTCCGGCATCGGTCCCCGGCTGGCGCTGAACATCCTGTCCGGGATCGGCCCGGCGGACCTCGAGGACGCCGTCCGGGCGAGCGACGTGGCCCGTATCTCGCTCGTCCCGGGGGTCGGAAAGAAGACGGCCCTGCGCATCACCCTGGAGCTTCAGGACAAGCTGGAAAAGAAGGAAAAGCTCCTCGCGGCCAAAGGCTCGCCCGAGAAAGAGGACCTGCTCTCGGCCCTTCAGAACATGGGTTTCCGGCGCAAGGAGGCCGAACGGGCCGTCGACCAGACGATCGCCGCCAACAAGCCCGGCGACGAGTTCGAGAAGCTCCTTCGCGACTGTCTCAAGCGCCTGGCCAAGATCTGACGGACGGGAGAGACGGATGGAGAATCAAGCCCAGATCCTGATCATCATGATCGCCTACCTGACCTTGCTCGTCTCCTGGGGACTGTACCAGGGCCGCAAGGTCAAGACCGGCGCCGACTACGCCATCGCCGGGCGGAATCTCCCCGGCTGGGCCGCCGCCCTGTCCGAGCGAGCGACCGGAGAGTCGTCCTGGGCCCTCCTGGGCCTGCCCGGCTTCGCTTATGCCTCCGGATTGACCAGCCTCTGGACGGCCGTCGGA
>DSDX01000340.1 GCA_011048485.1 Candidatus Aminicenantota bacterium
GATCAGACCGGGCGCGGCGGCCCCGACGAGATTCTTGTTCATGGACAGCTCCTCGATAGCTCCGTGGTCTTGGGGCCGCCGGCCCGGTCCCGGCCTCCAGTCCCGTCACGGCGGGCCGGGGAGACTACTTCTTCTCGGTGAACTCGAGATAGATCGTCTCGACGGGGCCCATATACCGGCGGCCGCCGGGCGGGGCCGGCGCCTCTTCGATCCCGAACGCCTTCTTGACGTCCGCGAGGGTCTTGCCCGCGTCGACGAGCGCCTTGATCTTGCTCCGCAGGGCTTCGAGCGAGGCGACGGCGGCCTCGATCTCGGCGCGGCCGGCCGGATCGGCATGACCGGAGAGAAAGATCTCGAGGGGCGGCTTGATCTCGAGCAGAGCCTCGAGCGTGCGGATACAGCCGTCGGAACGGCCGCCCTTGGACCGGTGGATGACGGGATCGCGGCCGACGAAGACGAGGTCGCCGACGAAAGCGGCCTTTTCACGGGGGAAAACGACCACCGTATCGCCGCTCGTGTGGGCCGGCCCGAAGTAGGCCAGCTCGATCTCCCCGTCGTCGTCGTTGTAGAGATGGAGGCGGCTCTCGTTATAGGTCGCGTTGGGGAGGTAGTCCGCCAGGGCGGGCATGGACTTGGCCGCCTCCACCATATCGGCCTTGCACCTCTCGTGGGCGATGAGGCTCAGGCCCTTGCGGAATCCGGGCAGCCCGTTAATGTGGTCGCCGTCGCTATGGGTGAGGATGACCGTGGTCACGGGGATGATCGTCAGCCTGCGGACGGCCTCCTGCATTTCCTTGGCCGACTCGACGCTCATCTTGGCGTCGATGGCGAAAACCTCGTTCTTGGTGATGTAGAAGGCCGTGTTGGCGCCCGAGCCGCCCTTGACCAGGAAGAGGTTGCCGGCGATCCTGTGCATGGTCAGGGGTGGTTGGGACGGGGCCTGTCCCGCCGCCGGGCGGGCGAGGGCGAGCGCCCCGATAGCCAGGACGGAGACGCCCAAGAGCCAAGACATCGTGCGTCGCGAGATCATGTGTTGATGACCCTCCTTTTCGGGATTCCGCAGTGACTTCTTAATAGCCGCGCCGCGGCCTTTTGTCAACGCCCCGCTTCCGCGCCGCTGCCGCCGGCGGCGACCCGGGGCGGGCCCGGCGGTGGTCAGAGGTGCTCGAGATCGTCGGGCCCGGCGTCCTCGTCCTTCTTGAATTTCTTCTCGAGATACGTCCGGGCCAGGTCCTTGCCCCCCAGGCCGAAGGCCAGGGCCAAAGCCAGGACGGCCCCGCCGAACGCGATGGCGAACGCGGCGACCATCGTGTTGCGCCCGATGCCGAGCTGTTCGAAGGCCATGACGAAGGCGAAAAGCATGACCACGCCCTTGACGCCCCGGCTGAGCAGGCTCGAGACCCTGACCCCCGCGTTGACGGAGGCGATGAGGACGGCTCGGCCGAGGAAATTGCCGAGGAGCCAGCCGATGGCCAAGATGATCAGGGCGACGAAGACGTTGGGCAGGTAGAGAAGGAGCTTCTCGAGCAGCTGGTCGATGACCGGCACCTTCATAACCTTCAAGGCCAGGATGAAGAAGATGAAGGCGACGAGCCAGTAGAACGTTCGGCCGATCAGCTTGGCCGGCGTGTCCCGGACGCTCATCTTCTCCAGGGCCTCGGTGACGCCGGACCGGGCGAAGACCGCGTCGAGCTTGAAGAGCCTGACGATCCTGGCGACCAGCAGCTTGACCAGCCAGGCCACGAGGAGTCCGGCGGCGAAAACAAGGACGCCGGTGAGGAGGCCGGGCAGGAAGGCCACGATCTTCTGGGCGGCCTCCCGCAACGGCTCGATGATGACCTTGTCGATGAAACCCTTCATGGCTCCCTCCCGGGGGGACCGGCGTTCAGCCGTTCCCGTCCCACATCGCGATCAGACGTTCCTTCTCCTTCTCGAAGGCCAGGCAGAGGTCCTCGAGACGCCTCTCGACTTCCTCGGCGCCGCTGTCCCAGGTCTCGATGACGAAGGAGGCGACCTTGCCGAGGTAGAGCGGCGTCAGGGACTTGATGATGTGCTCGCGGCGGGCCTTCTTCCGACGGCAGGCCAGGGCGAAGCCCAGGACGGTTTTGACCCAGGCGTCGTCCGCGTAGGCGAAGTCCTCCCGGCCGGGCCGGGCGGCCATGTCCCCGAGGGCGGCCAGGACGTCGGGGGGCAGGAAGGTCCGGTAGAACGGGCCGAGGTCCTTGACGCCCAGGCGGAACTTCTCGGTCATCTTCTCCAGGTTGACCTTGATGGGCTCGAGGCCGACGGAATAGGCGAAGCCATAGGTCTCCACCGGCTCCGAGCCCCGGACCGACTTCCACGTCTCCGGGTATTCCTCCATGAGGTCGAAGACCGAGCCAACGACTTGGTGAAGCATGGCGCTGAGGTCGGCCCCGGGGTCCTTGGCGTCGTGGATCTTGGCGCCCAGAAAAGCCTGGCAGATCTTGAAGCGGTTGGCCAAGACCGTCGTGGTCATCCAGATGTCGATGCCGAAGCGGGCGACGTCGCTCTGCCAGACGTCCTTGTCGAGGTAGAACGCGGCCAGCCGGCCCGAGAAGCCGAAATCGCCGCCGATCGGCTGGCGGATGCGCTTGCCGTAGAGGGCCCGCGTCAACGGGTAGACGATAGTGTTGGTGATGGTCCCGTCGTACTTGTGCCTCATGTAGTAGGGCGCGACGTAATCGTAGCCCTCTTCGAGAACGGGCTTGACGAGCAGTTCGATCCACTCGGGAGTGATGCTTCTCAGGTCGGAATCCACGACGGCACAGGCCTTGGCCCGCTGCTCGCGGGCGATCTCGAAGATCTTCCGGAAGGCGCTCCCTTTGCCCGGAATGCCGTGGTAGGGGGTGACGAGCTTGCGGAAGCCGTCGGCCCGGTGATCGATCAGGATCGAGTCGAGGTCGACGCCGGCCTCGCGGACGGCGTCCGTCGTCCCATCGGTCGAGCCGCCGTCCGAGTTCACGAGAAGGGACCGGCGGCCGGGAAAGTACTTGGCGAGGCCCGCCTCGACGGCCCGGACGACATGGCCGATGGTCTTGGCGTTGTTGAAGCTCGGGATGCCGACGAGGATGTCGACCGGTCCCGCCCCGGCCGCCGCCGGGCGGGTCGCCGCCGCTTCGGGCCCGCTCAGTCTCATCGTCTCCCCGGGGTCATTATAAGGGAGAGGGGCCGGCGGGGCAAGAGGGCGAGGGTGGACCCGTCCAGGATGGGATCGCCGCCCGGCCGGGGAGGCTAGTCCCGGAGCTTGTTGATCTTGTTCAGCTTGTCCTCCTCGCCCATGACGATGAGGACGTCGCTGTCCTTAACGACGAAGTCCGCCTTGGGGATATAGGTCAGGCGCTCGGGCACGAACTCGCGGACGGCCAGCACCTGGACGCCGAAGCGGTTGATGAGGTCGAGATCACGCAGGCTCTTGCCGATGAAGCTCCCGGGCGGCGAGAGCTCCTGGATGTGAACGCCCGCGGACACTTCGACGTATTCGAGGACGTTCGGGTAGATCAGCCGGTGGGCTATCTTGATGGCCATGTCCCGCTCGGGATAGACGACCTCCGTGGCGCCCACGGCCTCGAGGATCTGGGCGTGGTCCTCGCTCAGCGCCTTGGCCACGATGCGCCGGACGCCGAGCTCGTTGAGGTAGTGGACGGCCAGGATGGACGCCTCCATGGCCGGACCGATGCTGACGACCACGATGTCCATGTCCTTGAGCCCGAGGGCTTTGAGGGAGTCCTTGTCGGTCGCGTTCATCACGACGGCGAAGGGCACGCTGGATTTGATCTGGTCGACGCGGTTGCGGTCGACGTCGAGGGCCGTCACGTCATGGCCGTCCTTAGCCAGGCTGATGGCGAGCTGGGCCCCGAAGCTGCTGAGGCCGATGATGGCGATCTTCATGACGCGTCTCCTTCGGGGGCGCCGCCCCCCTGGCTCAGCCGACGAGCAGGGACTCCTCGGCGTAGGTGTAATGGCCCCGCGGCTTCCTCCGGCTCACGGCGTAGAGGAGCGTCAGCGGGCCGACCCGGCCGACGAACATGGTCAGGATGACAACGACCTTGCCCGCGGGCGTCAGGCCGGGGGTGACGCCCAGGGACAGCCCCACGGTCCCGAAGGCGGAAAAAACCTCGAACAAGGCCTCCTTCATGCCCAGGCCGGGCTGGACCGCCAGGAGGGCCGTTCCGGCGGCGAAGATCACCAGCAGCCCCAGGGCGATCAGGGTCGCGGCCCTGACGGCGATCTCCGGGCCCAGGGTGCGATGGAAGGCGGGGATCGAGTCGCGGGCCCGGGCCCGGGCCCTGACGATCAGGGCCAGCACGGCGGCCGTGGTCGTCTTGACGCCGCCGCCCGTCGAGGCGGGCGAGGCCCCGATGAACATGAGGAAGATCAGGAACAGGACGGACGCCGACCCCAGGGTTTCGATGGGCACGCTGTTGAAACCGGCGGTCCGCGGCGTGATCCCCTGGAACAGCGAGGCGAGGACCTTCTCGCCCTCCGGGTAGGCGGCCATCGACGCGCCCCGCTCGAGGACGTAAATCCCGGCGCCGCCGGCAATGACGAGGATGAGCGTCGTCGCGACGACGATTTTGAAGTGGAGGGTCGTTTGGAAGCGCCGGCCCTGGAGACGGGCGGCGGCCAGGGCGACGGACTCCCTCAGGACCGGGAAGCCGATGCCGCCGAGGACGATCAGGGCGGCCACGGTCAGGACGAGGCCCGCATGGCCGCGGTAGCCGGACAAGCTGTCGCTGAAGAGGGAGAATCCGGCGTTGCAGAAGGCCGAGACCGAATGGAAGACCGCCAATTCGATCCCCCGCCCGGCCCCGAAGCGGGGGTAGAACCAGAGGAACAGCGCGGCCGCCCCGGCGGCCTCGATGCCGAAGGTGAACAGGAAGATGCCGCGGACGAGGGACGGGAAATCCTTGGGGATGCCGGGATGGAACGACGCCTGGATCAGCAGGCGCTCGCGGACAGCGACCTTCCGGCGCGCGGTCAGCAGGATCAGGGTTGAGAAGGTCATGATGCCCAATCCCCCGAGCTGGAGCAGGGCCAGGATGACGACCTGTCCGGCCGGGGAGAAATGGTTCGGTGTGTCCTTGACGATGAGGCCGGTCACGCAGACCGCGGAGGTGGCCGTGAACAAGGCGTCGAGGGCGTCCGTGGTCCTCCCCTCGCTCGTGCAGAAGGGCAGGCTCAGCAGGACGGTGCCCACGAGGATGGCGGCCAGAAAACTCACCGCGAGCACGCGGGCCGGGTGGAACTCGATGTCCTTCACGCGAGCGACTCAAGACGGGTTTGAAGGGCGTCGATCGGGCCGCCGTCGCCGTAGACCGTGACCCAATCGCCCTCGAGGAGCTTGGTGTCCCCATGGGGGACCAGCGATTCGTCGCCCCTCCGCACGGACAGCACGAGAAGGTCGCCACCGAGCGCCAGGTCCTTCAACGGCCTGCCGCTCATGGACCGGCTGAGGACGAGGATCTCCCGGACCTGGTGATCGGCGCGGCTCGAGGTCATGACGCCGAAGAGGTCGGGGTGCCTAGCCATGAAAGCCAGGAGCGTCGCCCGGTAGAGACCGGGGGCGAACGGCTGCACGCCCAGGGCGGCGAACTCCGAGAGACGCGTACAGTCGTTCACGAAGACGACGACGTGCCGGATGCCCAGGGCGCGGGCCTCGCGGCAGACCGTGAGGTTGACGTCGTCCTCCGGCGTCAGGGCCAGCAGGCTCTTGAGCGGCGGGAACTTGACCCCGCCGAGGCCGTCCGACCGGGCGGGGGCGCCGAGGATCGCGAAGCCGGCCGCGCGGGCGGCCTCCGCCGGGGCCCCGGCGATGTCGATGAAGTGGACCTTCTCCTTGAGCGCCGTCAATTCCCGGGCCGTCTGCAGCGCGAGATCGGTGGCCCCGACGACGGCGACGGCCGAGCGGGCCGAGGCGGTCCCGGCCGCGGTCAGGCTGTTGAACAGGATCGGCGAGGCCGTCGCCGTCACGGCCGCGACCAGGATGAAGGCCGCGTTGGTCGGCTCGTCGATGGCTCCCAAGCGCAGCCCGATCTCCGACGCGGCGATGATCAAGGACAGCCGCGAGGAGAGAAGGAGGCCCCCGGCGAGGGTCTGCTTCCAGGTGAAGCCGAATCTGAAGACGAGAGCGGGGAGGACCTTGATGACATAGGCGCCGACGAGAAGAAGGGGAGCCAGGACCCACGTCCTGGGGCTGCGCACGAGGGCCGGGAGATCGAACTCGACGCCGACCATCAAGAAGAAGACCGGGATGAAGAAGCCGAAGCCGATGGCGTCGAGATCGCCCTTGAGCTGGGTCTGGTAGGGACCGCTGAGAAGCGACAGGACGACGCCCGCCAGGAAAGCGCCGAGGATCATCTCCGAGCCCAGGAGGCCGGCCAGGATGACGAAGGCCAGGAGCAGGGCCATCGACCCGTGCAGGCGGGTCTTCGAGGAGACCGGGAGAATGTCGTCGAAGACGCGGTCGGCGGCGGACTTGCGCAGGACCGCCCGCCCGACCCGGAAGGCGATCAGGGCGGCGACAAAGAGGAGCGCGACGAGGAGGATGTCGAGGTTCAGACC
>DSDX01000342.1 GCA_011048485.1 Candidatus Aminicenantota bacterium
CCGCGCGATCGCCGAGAGCGTGCTCGAGTTGTTCGGGAAGCGGGCCGCCGAGAAAGGGATCCGGCTCGGCTTGGAGGCCCCGGACTCCATGGTCTCGACGAAGCCCTTGATGGTCGTCAGCGGCGTCCTCAGCTCGTGGGAAACGTTGACCACGAAATCCCGCTTCGCCTTTTCCAGGGCCCGGAACTCGGTGACGTCGTGGAGGGTGACGACGAGGCGGTCGGCCGCCGCGAGACGGGAGACGCTGCAGATGAAAACGCGCTCGCCGACCGCAGCCTCGCCGGTCGCCTCCGTCGGCCCCTCCAGGGCTTTCCGGACGATCTCCGCCGCCGCCGAGCTGCGCACGACCTCCCAGAAATGCCGGCCCTCAGGCCGGGCCTGGCCGGCGATGCGCCGGAAGCTGTCGTTGCAGAGGACGATCCGGGCGTCGCCGTCGAGCACGGCCAGGCCCTCCCGGATGGACCCCAGGATGCTGCGGATCTCCTCGTTCTGGACCCGGATCTCGCCGAACATCTCATCGAGCTTGCCGGTCATGGCGTTGAAACTCCGGGCGAACACCCGGAACTCCCCGCTCCGGCGCGTCGAGACCTTGACCCCGAAATCACCGGCGGCGACCCGCTTCGAAGCGTCGATGACCTCCCGGAGCGGACGGCTCACGGACCGGGCCAGGAAGAAGGCCAGGAGCAGCCCCACGAGGGTCACCGTGGCGACGGTCGTGAGAAGATCGCCGCGCAGCCTGGCCATGAGCGCCTCGAAATCCCTCATGAAATAGCTCAGGCGGAGCGCGCCCACGATCCGGTCCTCGACGCGGACGGGGATGCTCATGTACATCATCTCGGTCTTGAGCGTCGAGCTGGAACGGATCGACATCTGCTTCTCGCCCTGGAGCGAGGCTAGGATCTCGGGCCGGTAGAGATGGTTCTCCATGTCCCGGGCGTCCGTCTCCGAATCGGCCAGGACGGTCCCTTCGGCGTCGATGACCGTGATCCTGGTGCCCGTGCTGCGGCCGGCGGCGGCGACCAGCGCTTCGAGGTCCCCGCCGCCGCCTCCGCTCAAAGAGGGGACGATCCGGCTCTCGAGCAGGAGGGCCATGCGCTCGAGGCTCAAGGCCCGCTCCTCGATGTGATGCGTCCGCATGAGCGGCGGCGCGACGAGCATCACGGCCCCGGCCAGCAGGACGATGACCGCCGCGTAGCCCGCGAAGATCCTCAGGAACAGCGTCTTTTTCATTCTTCGATCTTGTACCCCACGCCACGGATGTTCTTGACGAGCGAGGCCGCCTCGCCCAGCTTCTCCCTCAGGTTCCGGATGTGGACGTCGACCGTACGGTCGATGACCGCCTTCTCGGTGCCCCAGAGATGGTCGAGGATCCGGTCCCGGCTGAAGACCCGCCCCTTCTGGGACGCGAGAAGCTGGAGGATCTTGAATTCCGTGGCCGTCAGGTCGATCTTCCGGCCGGCGACCTCCACGTCGTGCTTGTCCTGGTCGATGACGAGCGGGCCCACGGCGATCCTCGGCCCGCCTTCCCCCGCCCCGGGACGGCGCAGGACGGCGTGGATGCGGGCGACCAGCTCCTTGACCGAGAACGGCTTGGTCACGTAGTCGTCGGCCCCGAGTTCAAGGCCGACGACCTTGTCGGACTCGTCGCCTTTGGCCGTCAGCATGATGATCGGGATGCCGGCCAGGTCCTCCGTTCTCCGGAGATGCCGGCAGACCTCGAGCCCGTCGGTGCCGGGCAGCATCAGGTCGAGGAGGAGCAGGCTCGGTCTTTCCCGGGCCAGAGAGCGATACAGGTCCTCCGCCTCTTGGAAGCCCTGGAAACGATACCCGGCTTTCTCGAGGTTGACTTTGAGCAGCTCGAGGATGTCCGGCTCGTCGTCCAGGGCGGCGATCAATGGGGCCAAGGCCTTACCTCACGCCTGTCATGATGCGATATTATAAACATAATCCCTCCATTACGCACCGGTTTTTATCGTTCCTTAACATTTCCCTGCTCTAATGGCCGCGACCGACGCGGCAGCCATGAGCCAGCCTCTGATCATCCTCGCCTCCACCGCTCTCCTAGCGCTCTGCGTCCGTTCGTTCAGGGGGATCGTCAAGGGCTATCGTGTGAGGGGCTCCGTCCCGTGGCTCGCCGCAGTCACGTTCGCGCTCGCCGCGGTCGGCGCCATCCTCACCCTCCACGCTCTTCTCTCGCCCTGAGGCCGACGGCCCTCCAGACCGGGCCGGTTGCGTCCCGCGGCCCCGCGATCTATAATGAAAAAAAATTCAGGAGGGAGCGCCATGAGCAGACTCATCGTGATCCTCGGCATGCTCGTCCTCGGCCTGGCCGGGCTTTCCTCGGCCCAGCAGAAGCTCGAGAAGGACATCATCCCGACGGCCAAGGGCGATCTCGAGATCGTCTTCTTGGGCCATGGCAGCCTGATGATGGCCTTTGCCGGCAAGATCATCCACGTCGATCCCTACGGCGAGGTGGCCGATTACGGGGCCCTGCCCAAGGCCGATCTCGTCCTGGTGACGCACGAGCACTTCGACCATCTGGACCCCCGGGCCCTCGCGGCTATCCTCAAACCGGACACGCAGGCCGTCGGCTCCGAGTCCTGCGCCGGCCAGCTCGCCGGCGCGGTCCTTATGGCCAACGGTGACGTCCGGACCGTTCTCGGCCTGCCCATCGAGGCCGTCCCGGCCTACAACATCGCCCGCAAGCGACCCGACGGCAACCTCTTCCACCCCCCGGGACGGGGCAACGGCTACGTCGTCACCTTCGGGGACAAGCGGGTTTATATCGCCGGCGACACGGAGGCGACGCCGCAGATGAAGGCC
The DNA here is from genome assembly GCA_011048485.1 of Candidatus Aminicenantota bacterium. Classification (GTDB taxonomy): domain Bacteria; phylum Acidobacteriota; class Aminicenantia; order Aminicenantales; family Saccharicenantaceae; genus RBG-16-66-30. Next base: position 2,824 of record DSDX01000342.1, read on the forward strand.
TTGAAGGATATCGACGTGGCCTTCCTGCCGATGAACCTGCCCTACACGATGTCGCCCGAAGAGGTCGCCGAGGCGGCCCGGGCCTTCCGGCCCAAGGTCCTCTATCCCTACCATTTCGGGGACACCGACACGTCCCGGCTTCTCGAGCTCCTCCAGGGAGAGAAGGACATCGAGGTCCGTATCCGCAAGATGAGCTGAGGTCTCCGGGGCCTCACTCGCCGCCGGAGCTGGACTTGAGTCGGGGAGGGCGCCCCTCCTCGACGTGGTGCTTGATCATCTTGCCCTTGACGATGTAGATGACGTCCTCGCCGATATTCGTGGCGTGGTCGGCGATCCGCTCGAGGTGCCGCCCGACGAGCAGGAGGTCCACGGCCCGGGAGATCGTCCCGGCGTCCTGCATCATGTAGGTCAAGAGCTCCCGGAAGACCTGGTCGTTGAGCTCGTCGACCTTGTCGTCGCGCTCGCAGACGTCCCGGGCCAGGGCCTCGTCGCGGTTGACGAAGGCGTTGATGGCGTCCCGGACCATTTCCTGGGCCAGCTGGGCCATGCGGGGGATGTCGATGAGGGGCTTGAGCTGAGGGGCCTTCAACAGGTCGATGGTCCTCTCGGCGATGTTGACGGCCAGGTCGCCGATGCGCTCGACATCGTTGCTGATCTTCATGGCCGAGGTGATGAAGCGAAGATCGGCGGCCATGGGCTGGCGCAGGGCCAGGAGGCGCATGCCCATCTCGTCGATCTCGACGTCGAGCCGGTTGACGGCCTCCTCCCGCTCGAGGACCTGACGGGCCAAGTCCTCCTTCCTGTCCTTGAGGGCGCGCACGGCCAGGGCGATCTGCTCCTCGGCCCGGGCGGCCATCTCCAGGAGCTTCTTCTTGAGCTCGTTCAGCTCTTCGTCGAACGGGCGTTCTGCTTTCGGCATCGGATCACCTCTCACGCCGGTCCTCGTCCTTCCTATCCGAACCGGCCCGTGATGTAGTCCTCGGTGAGCTTGTTGGCCGGATTGGTGAAGACCTTCTCGGTCACATCGAACTCCACCAGCTCCCCCAGCATCATGAAGGCGGTGTAATCGGAGACCCGGGCCGCCTGCTGCATGTTGTGGGTCACGATGACGACAGTGTAGCTTGTTTTGAGCTTCTCAATCAAGTCCTCGACCTTGGCCGTGGCGATGGGATCAATGGCCGAGCAGGGCTCGTCGAAAAGGATGACCTCGGGCTCGACGGCCAGCGACCGGGCGATGCAGAGCCGCTGCTGCTGGCCGCCGGACAGGGCGAAGGCGTTCTCGTCGAGCCGGTCCTTGACCTCGTCCCAGAGGGCCGCGCCCTGCAGACTCCTCTCGACGATCTCCTCCAGCCTCCGCTTGTCCTTCACCCCGTTGATCCGGAGGCCGTAGGCGATGTTGTCGAAAATGGACTTGGGGAAGGGGTTCGGCTTCTGGAAGACCATACCGACGCGGCGGCGGAGCTCGACGACGTCGACATCGGGGGCATTGATGTCCTCGCCGTCGAGAAGGATCCGGCCCTCGACGCGCGTCCCGGGGATAAGGTCGTTCATGCGGTTGAAGGTCCGGATGAACGTCGACTTGCCGCACCCGGACGGGCCGATCAGGGCCGTGACCTTGTTGGCGTGGCAATCGATCGTGACGTTCTTGAGGGCCTTGGCCTGTCCATAGTAGAAATCGAGGTTCCGGGCCTGGAGCTTGACCTGCGGGCCTTCGCTGCTCATCGGTATTTCCTTCTCAGGCGGTAGCGGAAGATGACGGCCGCCATGTTCAGGCCCAGGACCAGGGCGATGAGGACGAGGGCCGTCCCGTAGGCGAGCGGGCGGACCTGCAGGATGGCATGGTGCTGGGTGGACATGATGTAAAGGTGGTAGGGCAGGGCCATGAACTGGTCGCTCAGCGACTTCGGCAGGTAGGGCAGGAAGAACGCGGCGCCCGTGAACATGATCGGGGCCGTCTCGCCCGCCGCGCGGGCCAGGCCAGGACCGTGCCCGTCAGCATGCCGGGGACGGCGTAGGGCAGGACGTTGGTCCTGATCATCTGCCACTTAGTCGCCCCGAGCGCCAGGGCGCCCTCACGATAGGAGTTGGGGATGGCCTTGAGCGCCTCCTCGCTGGCCGTGATGGTCCAGGGCAGCGTCATCAGGCCGAGGGTCAGCCCCGCCGAGAGGATCGAGGTCCCGAACTTGAGGGTGTTGACGAAGAGAATGACCCCGAAGAGCCCGTAGACGATGGAGGGGACCCCCGAGAGGTTGCGGATGGACAGCCGGATGAGCCGGGTCAGGGCGTTCTGGCGGGCGTACTCGTTGAGATAGATCGCGGCGGCCATGCCCAAGGGAATGGCCAGGACGGCCGTGATGACGGTGACGGCGAACGTGCCGACGATGGCCGGGAAGATGCCGCCCTCGGTCATGCCCCGGCGCGGGGCCGCCGTGAGGAACTCCCAGCTGATGACCCCGCCCCCCTTCTTGACGATGTCGGTGAGGAACAGGACGAGGACGGCCAGGACCAGGGCCATCGCCAGCCGGAGGGACAGGAACCCGGCGAACTGGACGATCTTCTTACGGGTCGCCGGCGTCATTGCTCGCGCTCCTGGTACTTCTTGAGGATGACGTCGGCGACGAGATTGACGAGAAAGGTCATGACGAAGAGGGCCAGGCCGATGGCGAACAGGGCGTAGTAATGGGTGGTGAAGAAGGGCACCTCGCCGAGCTCGATGGCGATGTTGGCGGTCATGGTCCGGACGGATTTGAGGAGCCCCTCGGGAAAGTTGGGGAAGGTGCGGGCGTTGCCCGTGGCCATGAGCACCGTCATGGTCTCGCCGATGGCCCGGCCCATGCCGAGCATGCTGGCGGCGATGATCCCGGACAGGGCTGCCGGGACCTTGACCCGGAAGAGGGTCTGCCAGCGCGAGGCCCCCAAGGCCAGGGAGGCCTCGGTGTAGGCCCGGGGGACGGCGTTCAGCGAATCCTCGGAGATGCTGATGATCGTCGGCAGGGCCATGATGGCCAGGAGGACGCTGCCGTTGAGGGCGGTCAGGCCGTGGCCGACGTGGAAGATCTTGGCGATGGCCGGGGCGAAGAGGACGATGCCCAGGAAGCCGACGACGACGGAGGGAATCCCGGCCAGGATCTCGACGATGGGCTTGACGACCTCACGGACGCGCCAGTGCGCCACGTCCGAGAGATAGGCGGCGACGCCGATGCCGATCGGCACGGCGATGATCAGGGCCCCGAAAGTCACCAGCAGGCTGCTGACGATCATGGACAGGATCCCGTACTTGACTTCTTCGGGAGAGGTCGGGTCCCAGACCTTGCCCGTGAGGAACCTGCCGATGTCGATCTCCCGGAAGGCCGGGAAGGCGGTCGTGAGGAGGGTCAGGAAGATGCCGATCAGGACCAGGATGGCCAGGACGCCGCAAATGAAGAAGAAGGCCCTGATCGCGGCTTCTTTCGCATTGGTCCAAGACTTCTTGCGCATCGCCCGATCAGAGCCTTCTTCACCCGGGTAGTTTATGTGAACGAAAGAAAGGGGTCAACCTCAGCGGAGGTTCTTCTCGTTGGCGGCCTTGTGGGCGGCGCTGATGGGAAAGAACCCTTCCCGTTCGACGATCTTCTGGCCCTCGTCGCTCATCTCGAACCGGAGGAACGCGGCCGCGGCGGCGCTGGGCCTGCCGTTGGTCGCCTGGAACAGGGCGCGGGCGACGGGATAGTCGCCGGAGTCGACGGAGGCCTTGTCGAG
>DSDX01000044.1 GCA_011048485.1 Candidatus Aminicenantota bacterium
CAGCCGGGCCCGGCTGAACACGAAGATGAAGGCCGCGGCATGGAAAGCCAGCATAACCAAGTATCCGGCTCCGATGAGGTAGTGCGAAGGCTCCGAAGCGTCGAAGCGGATCACGCCCGCGAGGTCCGTTCGGACCTCGTAGACATGGAACAGCAGCCAAAGGAACGTGACGAGCCCCAGGATCAGGGTAGCCAGGGCGCTCGGGGAGTATCGTTTCTTCATGGGGCCTTTCCTTTCACTCGTCCACGATGAAAAAGATGTCCTCGACGGGCCGGCCGAAGAAGCGGGCGATCTTGAGGGCGAGCAGGGCCGAGGGAACGAACTTGGCCCGTTCGATGGAGTGGATGGTCTGGCGGGTTACGCCGATTTCTTTGGCCAAGGCATCCTGGGACATGTCGTCGCGGTCGAATCGGAAACGCTTCAATTTGTTGCCTAACTTCATGATCCCGCCTTGAAAGTAATCTATACTGTATATTTGTTATCATATAGTTTACTCTTTGTCAAGTATGTTTTACTTTATAAAGCCGGGTCGCGCACCCGACAGGCTTGCAAACCCGGACCACCTCGATTACATTGGACGGCGTCGCGAGTCCCGCGGACAGCCGCCGCGATGACAGCGCCGAATCCCTTCGGGAGGCCGCCTATGAGAGCCGCGAAAAGATCCCTCCTCGTCCTTGCCGTCATCGTCCTGGCCGCGGCGTCGATCGCGCCGCGTCCCGGGCGCTCCGACGGCGAGTGCTTCACCGTCCTCGTCGGCCGCGACGCCAGCGCCAACGGCTCGGTCATGATCGCCCACAACGAGGACGACCGCGGCGACATCGTCGTCAACCTGCGCAAGATCGCGTCGCGAGACTACGGCGCGCCCCAGAAGGTCGATCTCGGCCGGGGCGCTTTCCACGCAACCGACGGCAAGACCGCTGGCTTCCTCTGGATCGAGGCCACGACCCAGGAGTACGCCGACAGCTTCGTCAACGAGCACGGCGTTCTTATCACCTCCGACAGCTGCCCCTCGCTCATCCGGGACGAGGACCTCACCGACGGCGGCATCGGTTGGATGCTGCGCCGTCTCGTGGCCGAGAAGGCCACCTCGGCGCGCGACGCCGTCCGGATCGCCGGCGAACTTATCGAGACCTACGGCTACTGCGCCTCCGGCCGGACCTACTCCATCGCCGACACGACCGAGGCCTGGATGCTGGCCGCGCTCCGGGGCCGCCACTGGTACGCCCAACGCGTCCCCGACGACGAGGTGGCCGTCCTCCCCAACCACTTCACCATCCGCGCCATCGACCCCGGCGACCCGGACCACTTCATGGGCAGTCCCGACATCGTCGAGTACGCGGCGAAGAACGGCTGGTACGACCAGGCCAAGGACGGTCCGTTCGATTTCAAGAAGGCCTTCGAGCGGCCCTCGAGGCGCGAGCCGGCCGCCGACGGCAACGCCCTGCGCCACTGGCGCGGCCTCGAGCTCCTGACCGGCAAGACCTGGGAGCCCGGCTTCGACTACCCCTTCTCGGTCAAGCCGGGGAAGAAGGTGACCGCCGAGGCTTTGATGGCCGTCCTCCGCGACCACTACGAGGGCACCCCCTACGACGCCACGGACGGCTACAAGACGGGGACGCCCAATCACACCAAGTTCCGGACGATCTGCACGGCCTCGACCATCAACGCCTTCGTCGTGTCGCTCGACGCCAAGCGCCCCGAGCCGCTGGCCGCCTCGATCTGGCTGGCCATGGGCAAGCCCGACACGACCGTCTTCCTGCCCCTCTACTATGGCGTCGAGACGCTGCCGCCGGGGGCCGGCACGGGCGGGAACACGCACGACTACGCGCTCTTCGCCAAGCAGCACTTCGAGGACGCCGACATCAAGGCGGCCAAAGCGGACCTCATCCACACCAAGGTCCTCGAGCTCGAGAAGATCGCCGAGGCGGACTACGGCCCCATGCACCAGACGCTCGAAAAGGAGCTCTTCCCCGCCGAGCGGGCGTTCATCGAGTCCCGGCCCGCGTTCGAGAAGGAGTTCGCCGCCCTCTACGCCAAGGACAAGGCCAAGGCCCTGAAGAAGCTCGACGCGTACGTGGCCGCCGCCTTCGAGAGCGTCGCCAAGGTCACGGACAAGCTGATCGCCGAGGCATCCGCGAAGTAGCGCCCGGGGCCCTCCATGAAGCCGCGCCTTTTCCGGAAGGCCGCCGACTGGCGGGCCTGGCTGGAGAAGAACCACGCCACGGCGTCCGAGATCTGGATCGCCTACTACAAGAAAGGCTCGGGCAAGAGGTCCGTCACCTACCGGGAAGCCCTGGACGAGGCCTTGTGCTACGGCTGGATCGATTCCACGATCCGGCGAGTCGACGGCGAAAGATACATGCAGCGCTACACGCCCCGAAAGCCGGGAAGCATCTGGTCGGCCCGCAACAAGTCCCACATCGCCCGGTTGGCCAAGGCGGGACGGATGGCCCCGCCGGGCGCGGCCAAGGTCGAAGCGGCCCGCCGCGACGGCTCCTGGGACAGATTGCGCGCCATCGACCCCAACCCCGAAACGCCGCCCGACCTGCTGGCCGAATTGGAGATGCACGCCGGCGACGAGGCCCTGTGGGCCAAGCTGGCCCCTTCCCACAAGAAGATGTATGCCTGGTGGATCCTCGACGCCAAGCGGCCGGAGACGCGAAGCCGCAGGATCCGGGAGACGGTCGAGAAACTCAGGGCCGGCCGCCGGCCGGGAATGTGACCGCGGGTCAAGGCTTCTTCAAGGCCGGGTCATGGGGACCGACGACGCGCAGGACGCTTAAGCTGCTAAAGCTTGCGGCCGATCGGCGAGCCCCGCCGCTGGGATCACTCAGGATATCCCTGTGGGCCGATCAGGAATAGGCGTCCTTCCGATGCTTGATCCGGTAAAGGTAGACGCGTTTCGACTGGTCGTCGATCCTATAGAGAACGCGATGGTCCCCGACCCGTAGGCGATACCCTTCTTCTCCCGTCAGCTTGAGGCAGCCGGCGGGGCGAGGTTCACCGGTAAGACCGCGGACTTTCTTGATGATACGGGCGAAGGCCGAACCTTCGAGCTTGTCGAGGTCTCTTTGAGCCGTGGGCAGGACGAAGATCTCATACACGGCGGTTCTTGAGGTAATCGTCCAGGGACATCGCCTGACTCTCGAGGGCCCGCAGGGCTTTCAGATCCAACAGGTCTTCCTTGAGTTCCTCGCGGCCGAGCTGTTCCAGGATGGCCTTCTCGACGAAGAAGCCGTACTTGACCCCTCTCTCGCGGCAGAAGCGCTTGGCCCGCTCGGCAACGTCGGGATCGATCTTGACGGCCAGGACGGTCTTTTTTTCTTTCATGCCTGTTCCATAGTACTGCCGACAATCAACTTTGTCAATATTGAGTTATGTTTTATTAACTATTGTTATTCGGCGAGCCGCGCCTGCCCGTATCGGTGTTGATGTCCATTGGAAGTCGCGGGCTAGCGGGCGAGGAACTCTTCCGGCGTAACCGCGGTCCCAGGAAATTTCTCGAGGAGCTCCTTGTCCGTCGTGACGAGCGGCACCCGCAGCTCCCGCGCCAGTACCACATACTCGGCGTCATAGGCGGAGCATCCCGACGACGCCGCGAGCTCGAGCACGTCGTCCGAGGCCACATCATAGTCATTGAATGCCATCATGGCCTCGGCAGCGGCCATGATCGCGAACGCTTCATCCCGGCCGATCAGTCCGCCCCAGAAGCACATGATCAGCGTATTACGGAGCTCGCTCCTCCATAGGACCGGTGCGACCCACTCAGAGTCCCGCAGGACCACTTGCCGGGCCGCCTGATTGAACTCGCCGTCGATGTTGAGATAGGCCAAAAGGTTCGTATCAGCCACGATCACAGCAGGCCTTCCCTTTTCACCTTCTTAAGGAACTCCTCGGTCAGGAAGCCCTTGGTGCGTGCTCTGAGCTCGTCGGCGCGGGCTAGGAATTCCTCGGGCGACACGCGCCGCGGAGTCGTGACCTCCCCGAGGATAGCGATGATCTCGCTGTTGACGCTGCGCCGGTGCCGCCTGGCCCGTAGCTTGATCTTCTTGTAGATCTCGTCGGGAATGTTCTTCAGGGTGTAATTCATAGCCATATGCTCGCCAGTCTGATTTTTCTCTGGTTCCATTATGGTTCCTTTCGGGGGAAAAGTCAATATCACCTCGCGATTCCCTTCCCTATCCAGTGGACGTTCGAACGTCGGCTTTTTTCTCGCGGCATGTCGCCACACTCTTTTTTTCTTGACAGATCCGACACCTTGGCCTAGATCGATAAAGGGGATCGTCCGCCGGCGGGAGAGACATCATGAGAAAACCGACGTTCGGCATCATCGTTCCCATACTTCTGCTTTGCCTGGTGCCAAGGGAGGGCTTCGCAGACAGCAAGTGGAGCATCAAGTTGCAGGGCGGATGGGCGCACATTTCCGGCGGCGACGTAAATCCCGGAACCGAGGGTTTCTTTGACTGGGGAAAGATATACTTCGCCCCGCCGGAAGGCGGATCGATCGAAGGAGACTTCTCGCCCCTTCACCAGGGCTATGAGGTCAGCGGAGAAATCATCTTTCAGCTTACTCCGACGATCGGCATTGGGATTGGAGCTGGATATCTCCAGATGTCCAGCAAGTTATATGATTTTGTCATGAGGATCGACTTTGATGCTTCCCAACCTTATAGCCTGAAATACGATTTCAGTGAAGGTATGAAATTAAAAGGCATACCCATCCGACTAGGCTTGTTTTGGTCCTTGCCCGTAAGTGGGAAGATCAATGTGACAGCGGATGCCGGGCTCTCTTACTACGTACGAACCAGATATCATGCTGAATGGATCGCCTTGCAGTACGAATCTACTGGATTTCATCCATTTCAAAGGTTCTTGACAACCGCCAGTAAAGCAAACTTCCCGCTTGGCTTGCACGGAAGCATGGGGATAGAGTACAGGCTGCTGAGAAACCTAGGTATATTCGTCGAGGCTCGCGGGCGTTACGCGAGATTCCGGGGTCTTGAAGGGACGACCACCTCAGAGGCGGGAAATCTGGCGGGGGGACTCGTTCCGGAGTTCACCGAAAACGGGACGCTTTATTTCGATGAAACCCCGAACCTGCCTGGTTCGCCCCGGCTGATCATGGTCCAAAGCGAACCGGACGGCGAGTTCCACCGAGCGGTCGTCGACTTCAGCGGCATTAGCCTGGGGGCGGGTTTCCGGATCCGCCTGTAGGCCTTGCCTCCCCTTTCGCCGATAAACCCGGCCGAGCCGTCAGTCAATATTCATTGAATTCATTTAGTCGGCACGGCCTTCAACTGATGCGCCTTCAAGGCCCGGAGGGCGTTGAGGGTCACCCACTTGCTCGGCCGGCCCTTCTTCTCGATGTCGACCAGGAAACGGCCGTTGCAGGTCTCCTCAAGGGCCCAGCGGCCGGCCGCGTCCCGCTTGGACAGGACGAGTTCGGCGGCATCCCGCATCCTCTGGTCGCGATAACCCAGCCCGGCCAGCAGGCCGAAGATCTCCAGGGCATCGGAGTCCCACATCAGCGGGAACCCGAACTTCAGCCACTTGGGCTTGACCGTCTTCGAAGGGTCGTGGCTCCGCTTGTAGACGCGGTGCCGGAGGAAGTATTCGGCGGCCGCGGCGATCGTGCGCCCGATCTCGGGGGTTCGGTCCTTGGCCCGGATCGCGGCCAGGGCCTTCAGCGTCTTGGCCACGCCGGAATGGCAGGTGTGTCGCCCCCAACAGGCCTCGAACCGGTCGTAGGGCCGGCCTGAGGGCGCGGGGCCCTCCCCGTCGTCGAACCGGGCGAATCTCGTGAGCCACCCGATCCCCCGCCCGACCCGGGGATCGCGGCCGAACCCGAGCCTGATGAGACTCCAGACCATGTTCCCGGTGAGACAGGGGATGACGCCGCTCGGCTGGCCGCCCCCGCCCGGTCCGCCGCGATAGGAGAACCCGCCGCTCTCACGGTCCTGCGACCACCGGAGGACGAACTCGCCCGCCCGCCGGATGCGCGGGTCGTTGGGGTCGGCGCCGAGCTCGGCCAGGACGATGAGCTGCCAGACCGTGCCCCGGTACTTGGCCCGGACGTAGAAGTCCTCGGGCTCGCCCCAATAGCCGCCCTTTTTCTGCTTGGCCAGGATCTTCGGGACGGGCCCTCTCTCCATGATCGCTTTCCGGGCCGCGGCGACCCGCCTGTCCCGGGCCGTCGCCCCAAGGAGATCGACCAGGGTGAAGAAGCGGACCGAGGGGTTGTCCTCCTCGAGGAGCCAGGGGATGGGGTCCGCGCCGGGGCCTCCGGTCGCCGTCATTTTCGGCCGCCGCCGTGGACGTGGTCGCCGATGCGGCGCATGCGCTCGAGCTCCTCCCCCGTCATCGGCCCGCCTTCGAGCGCGGCCAGGTTCTCGCGCATCTGCTCCACGGTCCTCGCCCCGGACATGCAGACGTCGACCGCGGGATGGGACAGGACGAAGCGGTAGCAGTCGGCGGCCGTCGGCGGGGCCTCGCCCGCCGGCATCTTCTTGGCC
>DSDX01000045.1 GCA_011048485.1 Candidatus Aminicenantota bacterium
GCCCAGTCCAACCGCAGTACGGTCCGGCCCTACGACGACGACCGGGACGGGCTCTTCGACGAGGACCCGCCCGAGGACATCGACGGCGACGGCTTCATTCTCCAGGTCCGCAAGAAGGTCGAGCCCGGCAAGGGCACGATGATGATCGATCCGGACGACCCGTCGGGCCGGCTCATGGTCCGGGCCCCCGCGGGCAAGGGCGACTACATCGTCTCGGCGGAAGGCTGGGACAACGACGGGGACGGCCGGGCGAACGAGGACGGCGTCGGCGGCCTGGACCTCCACCGCAACTATCCCGAGAACTGGCGGCCCATGCCCGGCCTCGATCTGACCGGCCGCGGCTGGACCCAGGGCGGGGCCGGCGAGTATCCGCTGTCCGAGCCCGAGACACGGGCCGTCTTCACCTTCCTTCTCCAGCACCCCAACGTCAGCGTCGTCCAGACCATGGACACGACCGTGCCCATGCTTCTGCACGGCCCGTCCACGAGCCGCATGAGCGAGTCGATGTTCCCCGAGGACATGAAGATCTACCGGTACTTCGACGAAGAGGGCAAGAAGATCACCGGCTACCCCAACGCCGGGGACACCTTTTGGGACTACGCCAACCTGGGCCGCGGCGACCGGGCCATGCGCGCCCGGGCCGCGGAGATGGGCTTCGAGATCCCCAGCGAGCCCCAGGGGCGGCCCCTGTTCGGCCACTCGCCCGACTTCGGCTACCTCTATTACGGGGCGGTCTGGTACGGCGACGAGCTCTGGAACGGCGGGCGGGTCAAGGACTACGACGGCGACGGCCGGGTGACCGACCTCGAGGCCCTCCGTTTCATCGACGAGGAGCTGGGCGGCCGCTACTTCAAGCCCTGGACCAAGTGCGACCATCCGACGCTCGGCGAGGTCGAGATCGGAGGCTTCAATCCCAAGTTCTGGCGCCAGAACCCGCCCGTCGAGCTGCTCGAGGAATGGATCGAGAAGGAAGGCCGCTTCAATCTCTTCCTGGCCAAGTCGCTGCCCCAGGTCAAGATCGTTTCGGCGGAGATGAGGCCGGTCAGGAGAGAACAGGACACCTTCGAGCTCGTCGCCGTGTTCGCCAACGAGGGCTTCCTGCCCACGGCCCTCAAGATGGCCGAACGGGTCAAGATCGTCAGGCCCGACGCGGCCATGGTCCGCCTGCCGGCCGGGGCCGAGCTCGTAGGCGTCCGGTCGACCCAGGAGATCGGGTTCATCCCGGGCGGCGAGAGGAAAGAGGTCCGCTGGAAGATCAAGGTCAAGCCGGGAACGTCGGGCGAGGCCGAGGTGTCCATCCAGTCGACCCGCGGCGGGATCGCCCGGACCAAGGTGAAGATCGGCTAGGGGGCCCCCCCGGATCCGTCCCGCCTCCCGGGCTTGGCGGCGAGGCCGTAGGTCTTCATCTTGTAGGCCAGCATCCGCTCGGTGATGCCGAGGGTTCGGGCCGCCCGGCTCTTGATCCCGTCCGAGGCCCGCAAAGCGAGGCGGATCTCCTGGACCTCGAGCCGGCGGACCTTGTCGACGAGAGAATCCCCGGACGGCCCCGGCCCTTCGCCGGCGGCCTCGGTGAAGTCCACGGGGAGATCGGCCAGGCCGAGGGCGTCCTTTTCGGCGAAGACGACGGCCCGTTCGACGACGTTCTCGAGCTCTCGGACGTTGCCGGGATAAGGGTGGCTCACCAGGGCGGCCATGGCCTCCCGGCTGACGCCCTGGATCCTCTTGCCCTCCCGTTCGCCGTATTTCTTGAGGAAGAGATCGACGAGAGGGGGGATGTCTTCCCTGCGCCGCCTGAGCGGGGGCACGACGATCGGGATGACGTTCAGGCGGTAGAAGAGGTCGGCCCTGAACCGCCCGTCCTTCCTCAGCGCTTCGAGGTCCTGGTTCGTCGCGGCGATGACGCGGACGTCGGCCCGGAGGGCCTGGTTCGATCCGAGACGGTAGAACTCCCGGTCCTGGAGAAAACGCAGGAGCTTGACCTGGGCCCCGGGCGCCAGATCGCCGATCTCGTCGAGGAGGATCGTGCCTCCCGAGGCGCCCTCGAACTTGCCGATCTTGCGCTCGTGGGCCCCCGTGTAGGCCCCCTTTTCGGCGCCGAAGAGCTCCGCCTCGATCAACGCTTCGGGCAGGGAGGGGATGTTCAACGCGACGTACGGCCCGTTCTTGCGCGATGAGGCCTGATGGATCAGCCGGGCCACGAGGTCCTTGCCCGTGCCCGTCTCGCCCGAGATGAGCACCGTCGCCTCGCTCCGGGCCGCCTTCACGATCAGCCCGGCGACGTCGTCCATGACCGGCGAAGCGAAAACGAAGTTCCTGGAACTGAATTTCTCGTCGAGCCGTTCCTGGAGGGAGGAGATCTCCCGGCGGAGCTTTTGCCGCTCGGCGGCCCGTTCGAGCACGAGGAGGAACTTCTCGAAATCCAGGGGCTTGACGATGTAGTCGTAAGCGCCGGCCCGAACGGCCTCGACGGCCCGCTCGATGTTGCCGTAGGCCGTGACCATGATCGGGGTGATCAGGGGATTCGCGGCCAACATCCCCCGGATGGCCTCGATGCCGGTGCCGTCGCCGAGCTTGTAGTCGACGATGGCGATATCGACGGGTTGGCGAAGGGCGGCCTCCTGGGCCTCTTTCACGGAAGCGGCTTCGACGACGGGATAACGGCGGGACTCCAGATACTCGCGGACGAGCGTGCGTTGGACCGGGTCGTCCTCGACGACCAAAATGAGGGGCTCGTTCATGTCACGCTCCCGGGAGGTCGATGCGGAACTCGCTCCCTCCGCCGGCTGGACGGCCGACGGCGATCGAGCCTCCGTGGGCCTCGACGATCTTCTTGGCCAGATAGAGGCCGATGCCCATACCCTTGTCTTTAGTCGTGTAGAACGGCTCGAAGAGCCGCGCGGCGGCTTCGGGCGAGAGGCCCGGCCCCGCGTCCCTCACCAGGACCTCGACCCGGTTCCCGGCCCGACGGCCGGCCACCCTGATGGCGCCGTCGGGGGACGCCTCCACGGCGTTCTTGAGGATATTGAGCAAGGCCTGGGCCAACAGATCGCGGTCCCCGGCCACCCGGACGCCGGGGACGAATTCCAGATTGACTCGGGGCGACGCGCCCGGCGCTTCGGCGGCGAGGTTGCCCGCGGCTAGGCGCAGAACATCATCGAGTTCCAAGGGCTCGATGTCGGGCCGGACGGCCTTGACCGCGCTTGAGAACCGGTCGATGACGCGGGAGATCGTCCGGACCTGAGCCTTGCCCAAATCGACGTCCTTCCGCGCCTCCGCCGGCGCCTTCCGGCCCAGGAGCTCGAGCACGAGGGCCAGGCTGTTCAGGGGGTTCTTGATCTCGTGGGCCACCCCCGAAGTGAAGGCCGAGATCTCCCGGAACCTCTCCTTTTCCAACCGTTCGGCCTCGGCCTCCCGGGACTTGGCCAGGTAGCCGGATTGGAGCCGGTAAAGGATCCGGAAGAACAGGGCGCCGACGAGAAGGAAGAGCCCGGCGAGCAGCAGGGCGGTCCGCCGCGACACGGCGATCATCTCCTCCATTCCCGTCAGGGCGTATCCGAGATAGAGCGAGCAGCGGCGGCCGTCCGCGGTGGCAAGATCGATGCGCTCGCTGAGGATCTTGCCCGCGGGGGAATCGATGATCGCGGCCCGCTCGTCCCGGGCTTCGGCGAGGGAGATGGGCAGATAGCCCTCGAAGCGGGAGTTCCAAGCCAGGATGTTCCTGTCGGCGTCGAGAAGGGCGACGAAGTAGATCTCCTCGCCCGCTAGGATCGTTTCGAGGGCCGCCTCGGGGGCCAGGCCCTCGTCGAGGAACCGGGACACGGCCGAGCTCAGGATCCCGGCCGTCGCCCCGAGCTGGCCGCGGACGAGAGACTCGGTCCGGGCCTTGAGGCCGCGGTGTTGAAGGAAGACGGCCAGGGAGAAGAAGACGAACGCGCCGAGGAACGGGAGGACGAAGAACAGGAAGACGTTCCGGCGGTTCAAGTGCTGCCGAACCTCCTGATGCCGCGCTTGGCCCTGGAGCCGCCCTGCCAGTTGGGGAAGCCGCGCTTGTCCCTGAGCTTAAAGATCTCGCCCCGGTAGCGGAGCTCGCGGGCGATGATCGTCGGGGCCTGCCCCGGGACCTCGGCCAGGGAGCCGACGATCTCCACGCGTTCGCCGCCGTGGACGTCCTGGCCGAAGAACCAGGACGGGGCGATCTCGACGTCGAAGGACCTGGCGCCGCCTCGCTCCTCGACCCGGAGGACGAGGAAGGGCGCCGTGCCTTTGTAGCGGGGCTCGAGGACGATCTCCCGGATTGTGCCCTCGATCCTGACCTCCGTGTCGACGTTGTAGAAGCGGGCCGGGGTCTGTCCCGCCGCCGGGACGGAGGCGAGCAGGGCGACGACGGACAGGGCCGCGATCGTTGGACGCATCAGACACCTCCCTTTCGGGCGGTCGGCAGGTTCCACTCGAACCCACCCATGACATAATGGCTCTTCCACTCGAAGAGCGGATCGGTTGAACTGTTGTCGACATACGAATAGGCGATAAAGACCGAAAACCGCCGGAAATCCTTTTGCAGCCGGGTTTCGACGAGGTCCCGCCGGTCGTTCCGGACGGATCCCAAGGGCACGCCGTCGAGGCTCATGCTGTCGACGCCCGGGTAGGTCTTGTCCGAATAGGTATAGCCGCTTTTCACCGATATCTCCCAGGGCAGGGCCAGGGTCAGCCGGGCGTTGAGCTGGTGACCGTCCCAGGAGAAGGCGTCCGCGCTGGGATTCTGGACCAGATAGAACTCCTCGATGGACTGGAACGGGTTCTCGCCGGTCACGATCCACTGCCTGACCGCCGAGGCGCTCAGCCCGACGACGTCCCCGAGCCCCTGGGCGGCGAGGAGGGAGACGGAGACGTTGCCGATGCCTGAGCCGCCGCCTCCGCTGTTGTATCGGGGGATGAAGCCGCTGCCCCCCTGGTACCGTTGTCCGCCCAAGCCGCCGCTCGAGCTCCCCTGCCCTTGGCCGCCGGTCCCGCCTCCGCTCGCGAGCAGCGGTTCGGTCTGGGCCTCGATAGGCTCGGGGAGGAAGGGATGAAGGAAGTACTTGTAGCCCCAGGCCGCGTCCGCCTTGAGCGTGGTCCGGCTCGGGAAGTACTTGTCGATCGACAGGGACGCCGATTGGCTCAGGAAATCGAACAGCGATTCCCTGAAAACGGCATAATGGCCTTGCCATTGGATCTTCAGGATGGAGGAGGGGGCGAGATACGTCTTGAAGGCCCCGAGCAGATCGGCGCCGACCGAGCTGAAGGGAGCATAGGCCTGGCGATAGAATTGGCCCGAACCGCCCGCCGCGAAGTAAAAAGCGCTTTTCGGACCGGCCGGGGCGAGATAGTCGAGCCCGACATCGGCGGCCAGGAAGCTCAGGCCGGACGTCTCCCGGAAGATGGAATAGGAGGCGCTGGCCAGGAGCGAGAGGGCGGACAGATCCTGATCGACGGCCAGGGTGAAAGCCGAGATCTGATCGGACACGGCCTCGCGCGTCTGAAACAGGTTCTCGGTGGCGTGCTGGTTGAACGAGAAATAGACGGTCCCCCCCCACATGGGCCAGGCCGACAGGAGTAAGACTGGGACGATGCGTCTCATCTTCTTTATCATTATGCAAAACCCCCGCTGAATCAAGACGAACGGCCTCCTCTCCCCCGGACCGGGGGAGAGGAGGCTCATGACCGGCTTAATGGCGTCCTTTTCTCTGGACGCTGCCCTTGGGGCCGGTGCCGTCGCAGACGCCCGCTCCGGCCATCCGGGCCGCGCCCGCGCCGCCCGAACGGAAGGAGCCCTTGCCGAAGCTGGCCTTGGTGATGCTGCCGGCCTTCCGGCCTTGGGTCATCTCGGCCTCGCCCGGCTGACCGATCTTGTGCTGGGCCTTGTAGCCGAGGCCGTCCTCGGGCCTGACCCAATCGGGGTCCTGGCCGTTGGGGATGCCGTCGCCGTCATCGTCCCTGGCGAGCTGGTAGGCATAGCCCGCATTCGCCTGGCCCGCGCCGGGGCCATTGACGGCGCCCTGGCGGTATTGATATCCCGTCCCGTCCGCGGGAGCGGTCCAGTCGGGATCCTGGCAATTGGGAATGCCGTCCCCGTCGGCGTCGTTGGCCCGGTCATTGATCCCGTCGCCGTCCTCGTCGACGAAGGCGATCCTGTTCCGGTAACGGAACTCGGGCTTCGTCTGGGTCTGGGTCTGCGCCTGGACCCTGGCCTGGGCTTTGACCTCGGTCTGGACCTGGGCCTTTTCCTGGGCCTCGGTCCGGGTCGCCTCCTGGGCCGCGGCGAAAGCGAAGCCGAGGACCAGGAGCCCGACCGTGATGGCTATCATCTTTTTCATCTCATGACCTCCTTGAGTCATTTCGCCCTCTTATATGCGAGTTGCGTGCCAAACGGTAATATTATTATATTCTGTTGGTTACAGATTATCGCTATCGAAAAAGCCGACAATTATGTCGGGCCATGCGACAATTTTGCGATGACTCCCGGC
>DSDX01000220.1 GCA_011048485.1 Candidatus Aminicenantota bacterium
GGGGGCCTGACCAGGCTGTACAAGGTCCGGATCCCCGGGGACCGGGCCGTCCGGGCCCGACGGGTCGAGGTCACCCACGCGGATATCCGCTTCGCCTTCGAGGACGCGTCCGTCTTCTACGACAATATCCCGGGCCTCGAAACGGCGCTCGTCGTGATCGGCCGCGGCCGGGTGGATTTCCGGCCCAGCGACCGCAATGAACAGCACCAGCTGGATCTCATCTACGGCAAGGACAGGATCGAGGACGCCGTCGAGTCCCTGTTCATCCGCGGCTCCGCGGGCTTCTTCGACGCCAACGTCGTCGTCGACGAGTGGGGGGACGGGTCCGGCGTCTCGGCGGACGATCGGGACAGGGCCGCGGCCGTTTTCTCGCGGAACTACCCCCGCTCCTACACCATCGAGAGCTCGATCGACGGCGCGCTCCTGTCCTATCTGCCCCAGGCCGACGAGGCGGTCCTCGAGTTCCAGGCCCGCAAAGCCGGGGAGCTGGCCTACATCTTCTATCCCTACTCCGACGACGAGGTCAGCCTCTATGACAGAGGCAAGGAGCGGGTCGTTTGCCTCTACGCGCCGGCCGCGGAGCCGGCGCTCAAGCGGATGTTCCTCTCCTTCGAGGAGAAATTCGACATCAGCGCTTGCGCGCTCGATCTGAGCCTCACGCCGTCCTCGTTCTACCTTTCCGCCAGGGCCCGCATCGAGGTCGTCCCCAAGGTCGAACTCCTGGAGAGCCTCCGGTTCCGCTTCAACGCCGGCCTCGAGATCCTCAAGATCACCGACGAGGCCGGCCGGGAGCTCTTCCACACCACGGACAAGCTCCGCCAGATCCTCTACGTCCATTTCCTGTCCCCGCCGGCCATGGCCAGGCCGACGACGATCGAGATCATCTACAGGGGCCGCGTGCCGCCGGTCGCGCCGACGGCGGACGTCGTCGGCCAGACCGGGCTCAACGAGAGGATCCGCGTCCAACCCCGCTACGAAAGCTGGCTCTATTCCCACAACGGCTATTGGTATCCGGGCCCTTCGGACGAGGATTACTTCCGGGCCCGCCTGACGGTCAGCGTTCCTCCCGAGTATTCCTGCGTCGCCAGCGGAGAGATGGTCGCCTGGGGGCGGCGCGAGGACCTGGGCGACGTGGCCGCCATCGAGAAGGCCGGCAACGCCGTCTACACCTTCGACTCCTCGTCGCCGGTGAAGTATATCTCGTTCATCGTCGGCAAGTTCGACACGAAGAGAGAGCGGCCGACTCCGGTGCCCATCGCGACACACGTCTCCTCGGAGGTCCTGGATTCCCGGCCGGCCCTCGTCGACCAGGCGGCCGGCATCATCGATTTCTACAGCCGGGCCTTCGGCCCCTATCCCTACGAGAAGCTGGACATCGTTCTCCGCCTCTGGCCGGTCTATGGGGGCCACAGCCCGCCGTCGTTCATCGTCATGAACGAAGTCCCCTGGCTGGGCAATACCGGCTTCCCCGTGCCGGTGGACACGCCGGTCGACCTGTCGTCCTGGGACGAGTACTTCCTGGCCCACGAGATCGCCCACCAGTGGTGGGGACAGGGGGTGTCCTTCGACTCCTACAAGGACCAATGGCTGAGCGAGGGCATGTCCCAGTTCGCCGCTGCGTCCTACCTCAAGCACGCCTACGGCGACGGCGCCTTCGCCGCCATCCTGAAGAAGTTCGCCCGGTGGACCGGGAAGAAATCCTTCCGGGGGCCGGTCATCATGGGTTCCCGGCTGAGCTACTACGATTTCGCCGCCTACCAGACCATCGTCTACAACAAGGCCGCCCTGGTGCTGTTCATGCTCCAGGACCTGCTAGGCCGGGAGACGTTCGAGGCCGGTCTCCGGTCGTTCTTCGCCTCGCACCTGTTCGGGGCCGCCCGGACGGGGGAGTTCATCGACGCCCTGGAGGCCATGTCGGGCCGGGACCTGGACGGGTTCTTCCAGGGTTGGTTCTACGACTGGGAGCTGCCCGATGTCCGCACGGGCTGGACGGCGACGCCCGTCGCGGAGGGCTTCCGCGTCGACCTCCGGATCGCCCAGATCAAGGGCCTGTTCGTCTTCCCTCTCTGGGTCGAATGGACCCGCGGCAAGGAAAGCGGCCGGACGCTCGTCATCGTCGACGAGGCGGTCGAAACGGCGTCCTTCATCCTGCCCGAGCGGCCCAAGCGGGTCCGTTTCAACCCGGACCGGGCCGTCCCGGGTAAGTTCTCCTAGACCGGCAAGCTGGTCGTATCGATCCCCAGGCGCTTGATCATCTCGTTCAGCGTCGTCGGCTTGACCCCCAGGAGCTTGGCGGCCTTGTTTTGGACCCCCTTCGTCTTCTTGAGCGCCGCCAGGATGATCTTTCTCTGGAACGCCTGGGTCCGGACGCGGAAATCGAGCGACTCCTCCCCCGCGATCAGGGCCTCGTCGTCGACGCCGTCTCGCGCCAGGAGAAAAGGCGGCAGGGAGGTCCGGGTGATGACGTCGGCGCGGGACAGGACCACGGCCCGCTCGATGAGGTTCTCGAGCTCGCGGACATTGCCGGGCCAGCCGTGACCGTCGAGGATCTCCAGGACGTCCTCGCTCACGCCCTCGACGCGCTTGCCGTTCTCGCGGGCGTAGATCTCGGCGAAGTGCTTGACGAGGAGCGGGATGTCCTCCTTCCGGTCCCGCAGGGGAGGGATCTCGATCTTGATCACGTTGAGGCGGTAGAAAAGGTCTTGGCGGAAGCTCTTCTGGACGATGAGCTGCTCGATATCGGTGTTGGTGGCCGCCAGGATGCGAACGTCGACCTTGATGGTCTGGGTCCCTCCGAGCCGCATGAACTCCTTCTCCTGCATGACCCGCAGGAGCTTGGCCTGGGTCTCGAGATTGATGGAGGAGATCTCGTCGAAGAAGATGGTGCCCTTGTCGGCCGCCTCGAACAGGCCTTTCTTGAGGGCGACGGCCCCCGTGAAGGCCCCCTTGACGTGGCCGAAGAGATGGCTCTCGAGCAGGTCGGGAGGCAGGGACCCGCTGTTGACCGTGATGAACGGGGCCTCGGCCCGGTTCGAATTCATGTGGATGGCCCGGGCGACCAGCTCCTTGCCGGTGCCGCTCTCGCCCTGGAGGAGGATGGTGCTCCGCGTCGGCGCGGCCGCCTTGACCAGCTCGAAGACGTTCTGCATGGCCTGGCTCTTGCCGATGATGTTTTCGAAGCCGAAGCGTTGACGGAGCTCGTCCTTGAGGCGGATGTTCTCGTCCTGGAGCCGCTTGCGCTCCAGGGCCTTCTCGAGCGCGAGCAGGAGGTCGTCGTGCTTGAAGGGCTTCTGGACATAGTCGAGGGCGCCGATCTTCATGGCCTCGATGGCCGACTCGACGGAACCGTAGGCCGTGATGATGATGACGGGCGTCAGGGGGTCGAACCGCTTGATCCGCCGCAAGGTCTCGATCCCGTCCATCCCCGGCATGAGAAGGTCCAGGAGGATGACGTCGAACGACCGGGAGGGGAACTTTTCCAGCGCCTCCTCCCCGGAGCCCGAGATCTCGATCTCGTAGCCCTCCGAAGTCAGGAGCTGGGCCAGGACGTCGTGGATGACCGGCTCGTCGTCGATGAGATGGATGATGCCCTTGCTGCTCATGGCGCCGTCCTCCCGGCCGGTTTCCGGGCGCCCTCGCGCGCGGCCGGCAGGGTGATCGTGAAGGTCGAGCCGCGTCCGACCTCGCTGTCGACGTCGATGCGGCCGTCGTGCTCGTTGACGATGGCGTAGCTGATGGACAGGCCGAGCCCGGTGCCCTTGCCGACGCCCTTGGTCGTGAAGAACGGATCGAAGATGTGGGACCGGTGCTCCGGCTTGATGCCCGTGCCCGTGTCGGAGATGCGGACGACCTCGGCCCCGTCCTCGAGGGCCAGCCGGATCCCCAATTCGCCGCCCTCGGGCATGGCGTCGATGGCGTTGAGGATGATGTTGATGAAGACCTGCTGGAGCCGCTCGCCCTGGGCGTAGACCGGGGGAACGGGACGGAGGTCGAGGGCCAGGCGGATGTTCATGGTCTTGAGCTTGTAGTCGATGAGCGACAGGATCTCCTCGAGGCTCTGCTTGAGGTCGATGCGCTGGAACGAGGCCTCGGAGGGGCTGCGGGCGAAGGCGAGGAGGTTCTTGATGATGCGGGCCACCCGGTCGGTCTGGGCCTCGACCTTCTCCAGGATCTTGGCGTAGTGGGTGTCGGTCAGCCGCTTCTGCAGCATCTGGATGTAGCTGGAGATGCCCGTCAGGGGCGTGTTGATCTCGTGGGCGACGCCGGCCGAAAGCAGGCCGATGGAGGCCAGCTTCTCCGAGGTCAGCAGCTGCTGCTGGAGCTGGACCTTGTCGGTGATGTCCTCGAAGACGATGATGGTCCCGTAAGCCTGGAGGGCGTTGTCGAGCAACGGCGTCCGGGCGACATCGAAGATCTTCTTGGCCCCGCCGGGCGAGTCCAGCGCGATCTCGCTGAGGAGGCGGAAATCCGGCTGGCCCTGGTCCGGGAAGAGCGCCGCGTAGGGGCCGGGCCCGAAGACGTCGCGGAGCTCGTGGCCGAGGGCGGTCTCCTTCCGCACGCCCACCTGGTCCTCGAGGACGCGGTTCCAGCCGATGACCAGTCCGGCCTCGTCGATGACGCAGACGCCCACCGTCAGGCTCTCGATGATGTTCTCGCTGTAGTCCTTGAGCCGTTGCATCTCCATGGCCCGGACGATCTCGCGGCCGTAGAGGTCGGCGTTCTCCAGGGCCAGGGCGGCCGAGCCCGAGATGGTCGTCAGCAGCTCCCAGTCCTCCCGCGAGAAGTAGGACCCGTCGGCTTTCCGGCCCATGACCAGGCAGCCGACGACCTTGTCCTCGACCTTGAGCGGCAAGATGTGGAAGAACCCGGCGTCGGAGAGCTTGGCCATGGCCGCCCGGGCGGGCTCGGATTCGTCGGCCGCGAGGGCGCCGATCCAATCCCTGTCCCGGAGCGCCCCGGCCAGCCAATCGTCGGGGACGATCCGCCCCGGGAGCTCCGGCCCCTCGCCTTTGACCGAGAGGACCTTGAACGATCCCGCGCCCGTCTCTTCGGCCAGGAGGAGGGCCAGGCGCCTCAGGTTGAGGGCGTTGGCGATGGCCTCGAGCAGGGAGTGGGCCAGCTTGCCCAGGTCCCGCTCGCGGTTGAGATCGCGGGTGATCGAGAGCAGAGTCTTGCGGTACTCGTAGCTCCGCTTGTAGATGGCCCGGTCGAGCAGGGTCTGGAAGATCCTCTTGAGCGGCGTGAACAGCGTCGCCCCGAGCACGATGGCCAGGACGCCGAGGACGACCGCGTTGAGCCGGTTCTCCGAGAAGAGACGCGTCCGCGAGCTGACGAAGAAATAGACGGAGGCGATGACGAAGAACGAGAAGATCAGGGTCGCCGCCTTCTTCAGGAAGACCTCGATGTCGACTAGCCGGTAGCGCGAGATGGAGTAGGAGAAGGCCAGCGGGATGAGGGCCTGCAGCAGGACCGTCAGCTCGGCCCCCGCGGACGGCCAGCCGCCGAGGACGAAGGGGACGATGTAGAAGACGGCCGACGGGAGGAGGCCGAAGCCGAGCCCGTAGGCGATGATGCGGAGCTGCTTCCGGAGCAGGATGTTCGGGGCCCGCCGGGCGCTGTGAACGAGGATGCCCAGGGTGACGAGACCGAAGACGGCGAAATGGAGGAGCTCGAGACGCTCCAGGCCTTCCTGGAGGCGGAGGAGGGCCTCTTCGCTCAAGGGCCGGAAGACGGGTGCGTGCAGGCGGAGACGGGCCAGGAGGAGGAGCTCCGCCGGGGCGTAGAGGAGCAGGAGGACGCTGGGATGGTTCTTGAGGAAGCGCTTGCGCAGCGGGAAGACCATGAAGAAGTGGAGGAGGAGAGGGGGAAAGGCCAGGAAGGCCAGCTTGTCGAGCCAGTGAAAGGCCATGTCGAGGGCGGTCATCTCCCCGGTCGGGGAGAAGATCATGAACGTGGCGAACGACAGGGCGAGACAATAGAAGAGGATGTAGGGCAGGGACATCTGGCCGTGGGAGTGGACGTGGACGATCAGGCCGATGACCAGGGTCGTGAGGCCCACGAGAACGAGGTAATAGTAGATCGGATTGGCCGCCTTGCGCTGGGGATAGAAGTTCGGATAGATCTGCATGCCCTCTTTGTTGATCTCGTAGGTGACGATCTGGTCCGTCGCGGCGGCCTGCCAGAGGCTTCTGAGGACGTCGCTCTTCGTCCTGACGGGGACGTCGTTGATGGCCGTGAGGACGTCGCCCCTGCGGATGCCCGCGCGCAGGAAGGCCTCGCTTCCGGGATTGACCCGGATGGCCCGCAGCCCGGTCTCGACGGCCCGCCAGGTGACGCCGTCGGTGACGTCGCGCCAGCGGGCCTTGCGGACGACGTTCATCGTCCCCAGGGTCAGGACGGCGACGAGGGCGGCGAGGACGA